>NZ_LUFH02000069.1 GCF_001586785.1 Sphaerospermopsis aphanizomenoides BCCUSP55 | reverse complement strand
TGGGTGATTTGGTTGTGACTGAGGTCAAGCTGGGTGAGATTGGTTAATTTAGCCAGCGCCTCTGGTATCTGGGTGATTTGGTTGTGACTGAGGTAAAGCTGGGTGAGATTGGTTAATTTAGCCAGCGCCTCTGGTATCTGGGTGATTTGGTTGTGACTGAGGTAAAGCTGGGTGAGATTGGTTAATTTAGCCAGCGCCTCTGGTATCTGGGTGATTTGGTTGTTATAGAGGTGAAGCCTCGTGAGATTGGTTAATTTAGCCAGCGCCTCTGGTATCTCGGTGATTTGGTTGTTATAGAGGTAAAGCTGGGTGAGATTGGTTAATTTGGCGAGCGCCTCTGGTATCTCGGTGATTTGGTTGTGACTGAGGTAAAGCTGGGTGAGATTGGTTAATTTGGCGAGCGCCTCTGGTATCTCGGTGATTTGGTTGTGACTGAGGTAAAGCTGGGTGAGATTGGTTAATTTAGCCAGCGCCTCTGGTATCTCGGTGATTTGGTTGTGACTGAGGTAAAGCTGGGTGAGATTGGTTAATTTAGCCAGCGCCTCTGGTATCTCGGTTAAATTTTTCCCCGACAGGTCTAACTCTTCCCAACCCTCAGCCGCAGCGCGATCTATCAGTGCCAACAACTCATCCTGCGTCATAATTCCAATCACCCATTACCCATTACCAATTACCAATCACCAATAGTAATCTATCAGCCGTTTTACAGTAAAATTAAACCTTTGGAGAGAAGAGGTTTTTTAATGACTCGTGTCATCATTGTGCGTCATGGGCAAAGTACATATAACATTGAAAGACGTATCCAAGGACGTACTGATGCGTCAACGTTAACGGATAAAGGTCGGAGCGATGCGGGTAAAACGGGTAAAGCCCTGAGTAATATTACATTTAACGCCATATACAGCAGTCCTCTCAACCGAGCGAAGACAACAGCGGAGATTATTTGCAGTGAGTCGGTGGAACAGTCTGCTGCGATCCAGGTTTCTGAAAATCTGGTGGAAGTAGATTTACCTTTATGGGCGGGAATGTTATCTGCTGATGTGAAAGAGAAGTTCCCTGATGACTATAGTATCTGGAAAAAACGTCCCCATGAGTTGCGGATGGTTGTCAATGACGCAAATGGGACACGAGAACATTTCCCTGTTTTGGCTTTATATGAACAAGCAAAGCAGTTTTGGCAAGAAATTTTATCTCGCCATCAAGGGGAGACTATTCTCATTGTTGGACATAATGGTATTAACCGCGCCCTGATTAGTACGGCTTTGGGTATTCCTCCCAGTGGCTATCACGGTTTACAGCAGTCTAATTGTGCAATTAGTGTTTTGAATTTTGCCGGTGGTTTGGGTGACACGGTTCAATTAGAATCAATGAATCAAACCCAACATTTGGGAGACACTTTACCGAGTTTGCGCCCCAATCATCAAGGATTTAGATTATTATTGGTACGTCACGGGGAAACAGAATGGAATCGTCAAGGTAAGTTCCAAGGACAAATTGACGTTCCTCTCAATGACAATGGCAGAAGTCAAGCCGCAAAAGCTGGTGAGTTTCTCCAAGATGTGGCGCTTGATTTTGCTTTTAGCAGCACTATGGCACGTCCAAAAGAAACAGCCGAAATTATTCTCAAGCCACATCCTGATGTAAAGTTGGAATTATTGGATGGGTTACGGGAAATCAGTCACGGACTTTGGGAAGGTAAGTTTGAAGCGGAAATAGAACAGGAGTTTCCCGGAGAGTTGGAACGCTGGCGCACTATTCCCGCCGAGGTGCAAATGCCGGAAGGAGAAAATTTACACCAAGTATGGGAACGTAGTGTAGCTGCTTGGCAGTCAATATTACAAGCTGCTGAGGAAAATCACCTGCAAACCGGTTTAGTAGTGGCTCACGATGCGACTAACAAAACTTTACTCTGCCATATCCTGGGTTTATCACCAGAAAATTTCTGGAATTTCCGTCAAGGTAATGGTGCAGTTAGTGTAATTGACTATCCTTCAGGTGCAAGTGGTTTACCAGTTTTGCAAGCGATGAACATTACTAGTCATTTGAGTGGTGGTGTATTAGATAAAACGGCAGCCGGAGCATTGTAGAATTTTGGTGTAGGTTTGCGCCAATCTATCCTATCGGCTGTCGGTGAGAGAATTTTGGATTTTGGATTTTGGATTTCTCTATTAATCCCAAGTCCGAAGTTTAAATCTTGCGTACTCAAGAAATAAAATAAACAAATAACTGGCGCATTCATAGGTAATAGCCGATAGATACAATGACAAAGGAATTGCTACAACAAGTAAGGGTCATTGACCCAGTTGCGGGAACTGACCAAATAGCTGATGTGCTAATTGTTGATGGTTATATCCAAGCAATTGCACCACAAATTTCAGATATCAGTGCTGATGCTGCAATTAAAGATTGTCGTGGTTTGATTTTAGGTACTGGTTTAGTTGATTTATATAGTCATTCTGGTGAACCGGGGTTTGAAGAGAGAGAAACTCTGGCTTCTTTTTTGCAAGCTGCTGCTGGTGGTGGTTTTACTAGAGTTGGTGTATTACCTGATACTTTACCAGTTATTGATAACCAGGCTTTGGTAGCACAGTTGCAGAAGCAAATTAAATTAGAGGAAAGTTTACATTCTTCTCCCCATCTTCAAGTTTGGGGTGCGATGACTTTAGATTTAGCTGGTAAGCAATTAACGGAATTTGCTGATTTAGCTACTGCGGGAGTTGTGGGTTTTACAGATGGTAAACCTTGGGAAAATTTGGCTATAGTCAGGCGGATATTGGAATATCTGCATCCTTTTGGTAAACCTGTGGCGTTTTGTCCTTGCGATCGCTCGTTATCAGCCAATGGTATCATGAGGGAAGGCGCGGAGGCTTTGCGTATCGGTTTACCACCTGTCCCCGCTAGTGCAGAAACTAGTGCGATCGCTGCTTTGTTAGAATTGGTAGCCGCTATAAGAACTCCTGTACATATTATGCGGGTTTCTACGGCGCGGAGTGTAGAATTAATTGCAATGGCAAAGTTTCAAGGTTTACCAGTCACAGCCAGCACCACTTGGATGCATCTATTGCTAGATACAAGAGATATTAAGAGTTATCACACAGCCTTGCATTTAGACCCACCTTTAGGTAATGTCAGTGATGTAGCGGCATTGCGTGGTGGTGTGCGTGGAGGAGTAATAGATGCGATCGCAATTGATCATGCAGCTTTCACCTATGAAGAAAAAGTCCAGGCTTTTGCAGAATCACCACCAGGGGCAATTGGTTTAGAATTAGCATTACCATTATTGTGGCAAAATCTGGTGGAAACTGGGGAATTTACGGCTTTAGAACTATGGCGCGTTTTGAGTAATCAACCAGCAGCGTGTTTACAACAGGAAATTAAAGCTATTAAAGTCGGTGAAAAAGCAGAATTAACATTATTTGATCCTCAACAAACTTGGACTGTAAATAGAGAAAATCTGTATACCCTTTCTAATAATACACCTTGGTTTGGTCAGGAAATTAAAGGACGAGTTTTACAAATTTGGTGTTAATTTTTAAAATGGGAAAGCATTAATGTTTAAAGTGCTTCCCATTCATTCCTATTTATTTGTGCCTGTTTTAATATTTTTACCAATAAGCTTTTACTGATATCTCCTTCATGGGGATTAGGAATTATTAATCTCACGTCATCTCTAACCATAATAAGTACCCAAGCAAAATTAATTGTACATATTGATTGAAAACAAAAATGTCTGTATTCCTTACCTATTCCCTATTCCCTATTCCCTATTCCCTCTCCTAACTAGAAAATTTATTTTGCACGACTACTTATTATAAAATTGTCACCTTGAAATTATCAAGGGTGGAGAAACCCCACCCCTAGGAAAATCAAGTTGTCAGTTTAATTTGCGCCCTTAACACCGTTGCATCTGCTGTAGGTGAAATCTGGAAACCGAGTTTTTCACACACTCGCTGCATCCCTAAATTATCTGCCAAAATATCAGCATAGATACAGGAGATTTTCTCGTTTTGACCAACTTCTATTAATCTCTTAAGTAGTTCTGTACCTAGTCCTTGACATTGAAAGCGATCGCTCACCAGCATAGCAAATTCTGCATCATCGCTACCATGTAATTTACTCAATCTTCCGACAGCTAAAATTTCTGTTGCTTTGGTTTCTGGATTTTCATATTCTGTCACTAATGCCATTTCGCGGTCATAGTCAATGAAGCAAATTCTGGTGAGTCGTTCGTGGGTAATGCGTTGACTCAATTTAATCAGGTGAAAATAACGGAAATAAACACTTTCTTCTGAGAGAGTTTTGTGAAATTGTACCATCAAAGGTTCATCTTCAGGACGAATAGGACGGATGGTAATTGGTGTACTATCTTTTAATTGCCAATTACCGATATATTGACTTGGATAAGGACGAATTGCTAATTTTGGTAATTCCTCTGGTGTCACATCAAGAGAATGTAAAACGATCCTGCCATCTAATGCTATTAAACCACCAGGATGATCAGGAGTAGGAGGAATAGCTAACAAAGGATTAATATCAATTTCTTTAATCAAAGGTTGTTCTACTACCAAATGACTAAATACTACTAACAATTCTGCCAATGCAGCCATATCTATACTTTGTCTACCGCGCACACCTTTGAGGGCTTTATAAATTTTAGTTTGTTCCATCATCCGGCGTGCTAAAGTTGTATTCAAAGGCGGAATGGCAATAGCACTATCTTGGAAAACTTCTACTAACTGTCCCCCAGCACCAAATAATAATACCGGACCAAACTGCGGATCTAAACTACTACCAACAATTAATTCATAACCGCTAGTTTTTACCATTTGTTGTACAGTTACGCCTAAAAAATCGTCGGGTTTGGCTTTTTCTAATACCGATGATTCTATTAAATGATAGGCGCGTTTTACGGCTTCAGCATTTCGCAAATTTAACTGTACACCACCCACATCTGTTTTATGAGTAATGGTTTGGGAATAGAGTTTTAAAACTACAGGATAACCAATAGTTTCTGCACACTGAACCGCTTCCTCTGCACTTTTAGCAATGCTACCAGCAACTACAGGAATACCATAAGCTGCTAAGATTTCCTTAGATTCAAATTCTGTGAGAATAGTCCTACCTGCTTTTCTGGCATCGTTAATAATAGTTTCCACCAATGCACAATCACGGACATTACCCTCACATTCTACAGTCGGTAATACGGGAGTTTCATAAATACCTTTTAAGTTATAACTATACCGCCACATATAACTAAATACCCGCGCTGCTGTATCGGGATAACGATATGTAGGTATACCTTGACTGTTGAGAATTTGTTCTCCCTCAGTTACATCTGCACCACCCATCCAACTTGCTAAAATCGGTTTATTCGACATTTGTGCATAGGGTTTTAATAGTTCAGCAGTTTGGGTGGGATCTGTCATGGCTTGGGGTGTTAATATTACTAATAAGCCATCACTATTAGGATCTTTAGTGGCAATTTCTAAGGCTTTTGTATAACGTTGTGGATCAGCATCTCCTAAAATATCAATGGGGTTATTGTGACTCCATTGGGGTGGTAAAATTTCATTCAAATCCTGAACTACTGCTTCCGAAATTGGTGCTAGTTCTCCCCCACTTTCTATTAATGTATCGGTGGCTAAAACTCCTGGTCCACCAGCATTAGTTAAGATCGTTAATTTTGCACCTTTGGGACGAGGTTGTTTTGCTAATACTTCCGACATATCAAATAAATCAGAAATACTATTAACTCGTAATACTCCACAACGACGGAAAGCAGCATCTAAAACAGCGTCACTTCCTGCTAATGCTCCTGTGTGAGAAGCGGCCGCTTTTGCTGCTGCTGCGGTACGACCTGCTTTAATCACAATTATCGGTTTTGTTAATGCTACTTCTCGCGCAGCGGATAGGAATGAACGCGCATCCCCAATAGATTCCATATAAATTACAATACTTTTTGTATTAGGATCATCTCCCAGATAATAAATTAAATCTCCCCAACCAATATCTAACATTGAACCGATGGAAACGAAGGCACTAAAACCGACGTTTTCCTGTAAACTCCAATCCAGAATAGCTGTACATAATGCCCCACTTTGACTTAAGAAACCAACGTTTCCCGGACGTGCCATTGTACTGGCAAAGGTAGCATTTAAACCGGAAAGAGGACTCATGACTCCTAAACAATTCGGTCCAATAATTCTAATTTTTCCCCGGTGTGCTATTTGGAGTATTTCTTGTTCTAAAGCGATACCTTTTGCACCTGCTTCTTTAAAACCTGCGGAAATAATTATTGCTCCTTTAATTCCCGCATCAACACAATCAGAAATAATTTTGGGAACGGTATGTGCAGGGGTAGCAATTACAGCTAAATCAATTTTTTCAGGAACATCAAAAATAGTAGGATAAGCTTTAATTCCTAATACACTATGCCGTTGGGGATTGATAGGAAAAACAGTCCCATTAAAGGGATTAGTAATTAAATTCCAAAGTAGGGTACGTCCCACACTTCCAGGTTTTTCACTTGCACCAATTACTGCTACAGTTTTAGGTGCAAAGATAGCATCTAAGGGGTTTATTCTTTCAGTTTGTAAGATATCATAAGCCCGGTCTTTGGTCGGTTGAATAGATTTTTGCATAACTACTCCTTTAAACAGGTGACAGGTGACAGGTGACAGTAGAGATAAGGATATGGGGAAAAAATTAGTTATGATTCTTCACTTATTCATTCCAACTCCATCCATAAATCGTTACATTTATCGAGAATTTGAATAATTTTTATGAGTGCGATCACTATGCCTTGTTCTGCTAAGGGTGAAATGCGATCGCTAATTTCAAAGTTAAATCCAGGTACAGTTACTAACCAAGCTGAAGGACAATGACCATAAAGAAATTTAGTAAGAGCAAGCAGAGATCCCGGATCACCTATATGTCCATTGATATCATTACTAGTATCTGGAGAAAGTGATTTAATTTGTATATCTAAAGGTTCACAATTAATAGAAGCATCTACAAAAATTGCTAAATTAGTAGTTGCTAAATTTGCTGCTAATTCCGGTGTCAATTGATGAACTGCAAGAGAATCTACTGTTAATAAATGCCAAGATTCAATAGCATTTGCTATTTTATTACCAATTCCATCGTCACCCCGTAATTCATTGCCATAACCAATCACCATTGCAGTTCCACTCATTATTTTATCACCCTTTTATGTAGTAACTACGTTATTGATTTTTAACAAAATTTTTAACAAAATTTTTAGCTTTATTTTTTCATCCATCATCTGAATTTGCTAATAAATTTAAGGGATGGTATCAGCCTGTATTCCCTGATGGTTATTAGAGGCTGATTGACTCCATGTTTAAAATTAACGCAAAAAGTTGAGGAACTTGTGAAGAAATTCCATAATTTGGCTTTCTGAATCAAGGAATCCTATTTGCTTTGTCTATTTGCTTGGTAAGAATTTAGGGTAGCAGATACCCTACTTATCCCAGAAATCGGAAATGTTGGTGTTCACTGATAATTTCATCTGGTTATATCTGGAGACAAATTTATGTTAAAAATGACTTCACCTGTGGGATTATTGGTTATATGATCAATATGCGTGGTGAAATAAGCCCAGTCAAAAAAATTTAGATAAATTGTGAGGCTGTTTTATGCCTAAAGTAAATTTTCAACAGCCCATTAATACCGCTGCTAGGATTATAGAAGAGTACGAAGCCGGAAACCGCAACTTTGAAAAAGCAGAATTGGGTAATGCTAATCTGCAAGACGTTGACTTGAAAGGATCTGACTTCTGCTATGCTGATTTGAGCGCAGCTAACCTCAGTGGTACTAATTTGCGGGGATGTGATTTGAGTTTTGCCGATTTAAGCCAAGCTAATTTACAAAATGCAGATTTACGAGGAGCAATGTTGTTTTCAACGGATCTGCGTCAAGCTAATTTACAAGGAACTCATTTAGAAAAAGCGGATTATGACCAGAACACCCATTTTCCACCCGATTTTAACTTTATCAAAGCAGGTGTAAAGATGAGTGATAAATCTGTATAAATACTCAGGCGGTGATAATATCCGCCTCATATTTATAACCGGGCTGAAGGGTAGAAAAAAACATCTATATATTGATATTAAAGAACTAAAAACATGAGTGCAATATGGTTTCATCAATATTAAATAACAGACTTGCTATTTAAGCTAAAAGTGGGTTAGTCAAGATAAATCACTAACCCACTCTCAGACTAGGCCGTTACTTCTTCCTTCGCTTGCTGCTGCAATGCAGCATACAATCTATTCAGTGCATTTACATAAGCCTGAGCCGATGCCACAATAATGTCGGTATTGGCTGCATGACCGGAAAATACACGAGAGTCATAACGTAAGCGGATAGTCACTTCCCCAAGTGCATCAATTCCTCCTGTCACCGATTGCACAGAAAACTCAATCAACTCATTGGGTACATTCACTACCCGATTGATGGCTTTATAAACTGCATCTACTGGGCCTGTACCAATAGCCGCATCGGTTAATTCTTGTCCGTCGGGAGTGCGGAGAGTAACTGTAGCGGTGGGTTGAGCATTGCTACCACAGGAAACCTGCACCAACTCTACTTTAAATAAATCTGGTGCTTGTTGAATTTCGTCATTAACAATAGCTTCCAAATCCCAATCAGAGATTTCTTTCTTTTTGTCCGCTACTTCTTTGAATCGAACAAAGGCTTTATTCAAGTCATTTTCTGACAAGTCAAAGCCTAATTCTTTTAACCGAGTCCGGAAAGCATTTCTGCCAGAATGTTTACCCAATACAATTTGATTGTCTGTTAACCCAATCAATTGGGCATCCATAATCTCATAGGTGAGTTTGTTTTTCAACACTCCATCTTGGTGAATCCCAGACTCGTGTGCAAAAGCATTAGCACCGACGATGGCTTTATTGGGTTGCACCAACATTCCTGTTAGGTTGGAAACCAAACGGGAAGTTTTATAAATTTGCTTGGTGTCAATATTGGTTAAGGATGCTTGAGAATCCGCAGGTCTACCAAAGAAGGGGTTAAAATATTGCCTACGGACGTGCAGCGCCATTACCAACTCTTCTAAAGCAGCGTTTCCGGCTCTTTCTCCAATGCCGTTGATGGTACATTCTAGCTGTCTTGCGCCGTTTTTCACAGCTTCCAAGAAGTTGGCAACAGCTAAACCCAAATCGTTGTGGCCGTGAACGGAAATAATGGCTTTGTCGATATTGGGGACATTTTCTACAATGCCTTTGATAATAGCCCCAAATTCGCTGGGAGTAGTGTAACCTACCGTGTCAGGAATATTAACAGTTGTGGCACCAGCGGCGATCGCTCTTTCCAAAACTTGATACAAAAATTCTGGATCAGATCGTCCTGCATCTTCGGGGGAAAATTCTACATCATCGGTGAAGGTTTTGGCATAAGCTACCATTTCTTCCGCAATGGCGATCACTTCTGGCCTAGTTTTTTTCAGCTTATATTGCAAGTGAATATCAGAAGTAGCAATAAAAGTATGAATTCTGCCCTTTGCTGCTGGTTTTATGGCTTCGGCGGCGGCTTTAATATCATCATGTCTAGCTCTGGCTAAACTACAAATAATCGGACCATTTTCTGTGCCTACGGTTTGAGCAATTTTGCTAACCGCTTCAAAATCACCTGGACTAGCAAAAGCAAACCCAGCCTCAATAATATCTACACCTAGACGAGCTAATTGCTTGGCAATAATCAGCTTTTCGTCTATATTTAATGTCGCTCCTGGACACTGTTCTCCATCTCGCAGTGTCGTATCAAAGATGATAATTCTGTCTGCTTGATTGCTCATTGGTTTGGGGTTGTTTGGCTTTGATTTGGGGCTAAGAATAGCTTGAACTTTATTTTTGAACAGTTATTAGTTCTCATTTATCAATTATCAACTTTTTTCCTGTTCCCTGGTCAGAGTTGCCTGATTTAACGCTTGGCTTTGTAAATAATTGTTAATTTTACTAAGCTTCAGTTTTTTCTATTTGGTCTCTAATATCGTTCAAGTCTATATATCTATCAGTAGCATTGCGTAGTTCTCTAGCTATCATTCCCTCAGTTGATACTACTGTAATATGCGTATTTTTTGACCGTAATAGTTCGATCGCTCTTTCAAAATCTCCATCTCCACTGAATAAAACAACTCGGTCATATTGATCTACCGTATTAAACATATCGACAACAATTTCAATATCTAAATTTGCTTTTTGCGAGTAACGACCAGAGACATCATCATAGTATTCTTTGAGAATTTTAGTGCGTACTGTATATCCCAAACTAATGAGTGCATCTCTAAAACCGCGTTGATCTTGTGGATCTTTTAAACCTGTGTACCAAAAAGCATTAATTAATGTTGTCTCCGGCTGTTCATTCTTGAAATATTCTAAGACTCTGCGGGGGTCGAAAAACCACCCATTTTTTTGTTGAGCATAGAACATATTGTTTCCGTCTACAAAAATAGACAGACGATTCATCGTAGAACCCATATAAATTACACCTAAATAATAGATAAGAATGTAAGATTGAACAATAGATTATAGCAATTCTTAATTGGCAAGGATGCTAATGTCTATAAGGTGGTTTTCATGTATAGCTTTGATCTTATAGCAGGAAACAGAGAGCAGCGCGGTCTTGGGTTTTCCCCAAGTGGAGCGACTGCAAAGTAACAGGCAAGAGGGAACAGAGTTGAAAGTCTTGTTGTATGTGATAGCGTAACTTGCCGTAAACCATGTTTTATAATCACTATCTGTTCTCATCCAACTGAAAACCGCTATATCTCTGTCGCAGCATAAAATTGGCTAAAACATTTAATTTAAGATACTTGTAAATGAACCTGTTGAACCTCCAACTGTTTCTCAGATAGGGTTTGCTCACAATCTACCCATAAAATTGATTTGGGGATCAGAATTCTGATCTGTATATCCGTCAAGTTTACTCCTAAAGAGGTATACTCTCGACTTGCGGCAGTAACCAGTACAGCATACCGAAAATAACTATCCGGTTGCACCAGCTTAAACAGCTTCTGAAAAAACCATTACTTCTGCCTTTTGTCCTGGAGTTTCCTCCCCGCTTGCGCTAGGCTGATGTCCATTAATAAATTTTCTCATTAATAGTTCAGTTATACATACACTGAGGACATACTTAAATATAGAAGCAATCTAGCAAAAGTAACCATTGCCAGATTTGGGGAGAATTTACAGGGAAAATGGTAAAGGAAAATATACTCCATCCCCTATAGCCTGTGGCCCCAACTTTGACAAAAAGTGTCAGGAATTCTGAAGGACAAATATACGGTTACATTTTGGATAGTAATTAAAGCATACTTGACAAACGGATAAGATTCTCATTTAAGTTTGATTTCAATTAGAATGTTGCCAGGAAGACAGCTTGTAAATAAATGACAGTGTTGTACTGAAATTAACGAGTAACTCAATATGGCAGAAGAACCTACATCCACCTTAGCTGAAAAATCACTTTCTGCTGCCAAGAGCCAGTTAAGTAAATTCACAATAGGAAATTTAACGGCACCTTTACACCAGTCTAAACTGATGGTGCGCTTTGGTCATCTACTTACTGCCACTTCTGCAATTGTGGCAGGAATACTCTGTGCTGTTGGTGGAGATGGGGTGCAATTACTGGAAAATCAAGCTGCAACTGCCTTTTTTCAAATACGTGGGACAGAGATAGCTCCACCAGATATTGTGATTTTGGCGATTGATGATCAGTCCATTTCAATTCCTGAGCAGTATTATAAGACTGATCCTCAACAGTACAGCTACCTAAAACCACTCAAATCTTTTCCTTATCAACGTGCAGCCTATGCCCAGGTGATCACTAAGTTGATTAATGCTGGTGCGCGTGTAGTTGCTTTAGATATAGTTTTTGATACATCAAGTAGTTATGGTGAGGCGGATGATCGTCAATTACAGGCAGTTTTGCAAAAATATGGTCATAAAGTTGCCTTAGCTGCTGTTTATGAAGATTTTAGGACACATCAAGGCTCATTTCATCAAATTACCCAACCACTACCTATGTTTGGTCTGGGGTCAGTGTCCATTGGTGCAGTCAACTTTCCCTTGGAGGTAGATGGTAAGATTCATCGCTTGGCCAGTGAATTCTCTCCCACATCAACTTCAGACAATGTAATCACCACAAAAATACCCTCCTTTGAAAAAGCTGTGTTAGCAGCAGCAAAAGTGAATTATTCTCCACCCAAAGGCGATCGCATTTATTTTTGGGGGACAAGAGAAACATTCACCACAATTCCTTTGTGGTATGTGTTTGATTCAGAAAACTGGGACACTTATTTGCAACAAGGCCAGTTTTTCCAAAATAAAATCGTGCTAATTGGCGCTACAGCAAAATTAAGCAACGATTATCATCCAGTAGCTGTTTCATCACGTGAAAGTATGGCTGGGGTGGAAATTCACGCCCATGCGATCGCTACTTTAATGGCTAATAAATCTATTGCTACAGCTATTAAAAGTCCATTGTTGCGAGGTTTGTTTGTACTGCTGTTGGTCAGTAGTGCAGCTGTAATAGTAACAAGAAAACAACAGGGTATCCAGAGATTTTTATTTAGTATTGCCATAGCTGGTGTTTGGGGAGTAATTAGCTATAGCAGTTTTATTTATGGTAAATTGATGTTCCCAACTGTCATACCAATCGTTGCTATCACCTTCACAGGACTTTCTTATTTAGGTACTGAAGTAGCTAAGGAAAAAATCAATAAACATAATTTATTTTTAATTTTTCAGAAATACAAATCTTCTCCTGTAGTTCAGGAAATTATCAGTCAACAAGAAGACCTGCAAGACTTAATTCAAAAAAGGGATTTAGCTTTGAACGGTAAAATACTAGCTGGACGCTACAAAATTATCAAAGTTCTTGGTGCTGGTGGATTTAGTGAAACGTACATCGCAGAAGATATACAACGTCCTGGTAATCCCCAATGTGTTGTTAAGCAGTTAAAACCAGCCACCACTAAACAAGAGAATTTAACCCTAGCAAGACGTTTATTTAATGCAGAAGCAAAAACTCTGGAAAAATTAGGAACACACAATCAAATTCCTCAACTTTTAGCATATTTTGAAGAAGATGAAGAATTTTATTTAGTCCAAGAATATATACTAGGACATCCTTTGAATCAAGAATTGATATCAGGTAAGTGTATCAGCGAAAATTTAGCAATTCCCCTGTTGAAAGAACTATTAGAAATCTTAAGATTTGTCCACGAAAATGGTGTAATTCATCGAGATATTAAACCTAACAATATTATCCGCCGTCACTCAGATTGGAAGTTAGTATTAATTGACTTTGGTGCTGTCAAAGAAGTTAGCACCCAAATCACAGAAAGTCTTGATTCAACAGCCTTTACTATTGGTATTGGCACAAAAGGTTATGCACCTAGCGAACAATGCTTTGGTCGTCCTAAATATAATAGTGATATTTATGCGGTGGGGATGGTTGCTATTAAAGCATTAACAGGCATTGCTCCTCATGAATTAGAAAGAAATGTAGATGGAGAAGTAAAATGGGTTGATCAGGCAATAGTTAGCGATGATTTAGCACAAATTATCAATAAAATGGTTTTAGATGATTATAAACAAAGATATAATTCTGCTTTCCAGGTTTTAGAAGATCTGAAAAAATTACCTATTTACAAAGATGAAAACATAGCTTCAGCAAAAGATTACACCCTAGATAATTTATCTGTAATTGATGCTGATGCTCCCACTTCACCTTGGCCAGAAACATTGTGATGGTAGGAAAAATACCTACCTTCCATCTTATAATAGAAAGTAAATATTATGCTTTTAAACACGAATATATATCTAATTCACTGTAGAATTTTATATATAAAGAAAAGCAATTACTCAAAGATGATTACGATGCTAATAAATTTTTAGCATATTGCCTAAACTATGCTTCTCGAGAAGTGTGCTATTACATCGAAAACACCCTACTTTTAACCATCGAAGAAATAAAAAAACGCCCATTCAACCCCTAAATATTCTCTTCTTCCTCTTTGCGCCTTTGCGTCTTTGCGTGAGATAAAATTATAAAAAACGGCGGGTGTGGGATTTGAACCCACTAATCCCCAAATATGGTGGAGATATCATCCAATAACCCTAAATTCATCGGCCTAAAAGGCAAGTTGCGAACGAGGGAAACCCGCCAAGAAAGATAAAGGATAAATTGTATTTATCCCTCATCTGACAACTTACAGCAAAACTTACAATTCACCAGTAGCTAACATCTGAATAATGCGCGGAATACCAGGATCAAAACCTGCCAAATCCCAAGATAAAGGATCTTGAGGATCTACCAAAGTAATCCTGTAAGGTGTTAAAGTCACATAAACCGCCTTCACATCAGGATTGACTTGTTTCCGGTATTCCTTCAACGCCTGACTAGGATGCTGATACCCAGCCCAGCTTTCTGAGTCAGTCCAAAAGCAGACCACATCGGCTTTAAACTTATTCTTGGTCATCCACTGATAAGCTACAGAAGCATCAGTTCCACCAAAGTTCTGGTTACTAGCTTTACGAACCGCAGAACTAAAACTATCCTTGGCTGTAATTTCTAAATCTTTAAATTGAGTAGAAAAACCGCGAATAGCATAGTTTTTCTCGGCTTTTGCTGTTACTAACGCCATTGTGGTGGCAATTTCACAGCAACTCAAACCCATATCTGCAACCCAGCTACTCATAGAACCGGAAATATCGACGGCGTGCATAAACACTTTACCAGTCGGTTCTACCACCTCAAAAGACAGTTCAACCGCTTTTTCCAAAATGTCCACAATGCGAGATACAGGTTGCCAATTTTTCTTACTGCGTCCTAAACTTCCTCCAGATTCATAGGTTTTGAGGGCTTTCAACACATCAATAGGATGAATACGTCCTTTTCGCAAATGTTCTTGGTTATTCAGAACTGCTTCCACACGCCGCAAATTCGTGGTTTCATCAGCCCGTAACACACCAATTTCTGTTAAAGAACCCAAGTTTCGCAACATTGCACCAATAGGCATTTCTTGAAATAGCAAATTCCAAGCTTGTTTATCCATTGTGCCTACAGGTGCAGCCATTTCATGGGTTAAGCGTCCTTGAGAAATAGCTGTATGGGTTTCGCTAGGATTGCGCTTTAACCATTCATACCACCAAATTTGTGCTAACGCATCCGATGGGATCTCTGCTGGCAATTCTTCCCAACCTTTTACTACCCATTCAAATAATTGACGGTGATTTTCTGTAGGTGGGTAAACGTGGAACAACCGCAAAGCATCACGGTTAGTAAAACCTTGACGTTGTTGATATTTCAAAAGTTGATAAGCCAAACCTTTGACATCTTCCCGTGATAGCCAAGTTTTACCAGCTTCTCGGATAACTTTACCAAAACCACGCAAAGATTTGGTGTAATTCAACCATTCATAAAAATGGCTACCTGTACGAACAACTTGGGGAAAAATTTCCATAAAAGCTTTTTTTGCTTCTGGTGTTTCACCCATTGAAAGTAATACTAAAGCAAGAATAGGCGCACTGTTATTTATGGCGCGGCCATCACTAGCATAAAGAATTTCTTCGGCTACTTTTTCAGGATTTTCCGCAACTGCTTGTTTGATAACATTAACAAAATCTTCTGTTAATTCATTTTTACCTGCGTAGTATGTGCTTTGTGCTGTGCCAATTAACAAACAACGGCGCAGCATTTTCCAAATACCAGCATCAAACATATAGCCGCCACTACGCCCTTTAATCATCTCTGCTTCCCTGCCAGGGATAGGCTGATTTTGAGGTGTAGCTGTTTTCTTTTTAGTAAAGAAGTTGTAATTCATCGCTTCTTTCCTCGGCCTTTTCAGGCAATTTAGAATTCCACAAAGTGGAAGGTGGCAGAGCAGGACTTGAACCTGCAACCTCTCGTTTATCAGACGATAATCCTCGATTCTTCGGCCTTTTCAGGCAAGGTGTGAACAAGGATAATAGCGTTCTACCATTTGAACTATCTGCCACATAAAAATTCAAAATCGAAAATTCAAAATTCAAATTATTTTGGTGTAGTGGGGTGGGACTCGAACCCACAGTCCCCAGAACCCGATAACCCTCAACTTTTCGGCCTGTTTAGGCAAGGAAAGTAAATTAAGGATTTACTCTGGTGCGTTGACCAGTTTCGCTACCCACTACATAACAAGTCAAAATTCAAAAGTTTGAATTAAGAAAACATAATTTTTCATCCAAAATCCAAAATCTAAAATTGATTGGGGTGTAGCGGAGCAGGAATTTAGCCTGCATCTCCGGGATTTTTAACCAAGGGTATTTTAATTTAAAAGATTACGATAACCCTCGATAGGTCGGCCTAAAAAGGCAAGGATGGCGCTCTAGCACTTAAGCTATCCGCTACGGTTTGAAGCTAACTCCTTTGGGAATGTCGCTTGTATGATTAATGTAGTATATGTAATTTCTAATGTCAAGAGGGTAGGGAAAAATTTCTTTTATTGGTTTCAAACAGCACTTTTTCCCGATTTACGTATCCTTTGCCAAATAATTTGCCGCCATTTTGCCAAAAGATACAAACAAATGTCCCAATTTTTGCCAAGATAATAATATTATTTTGCAAAAATTCACTTGGCAAAAATCAGCATGAGTGAAAAGACCATAGAAAATTACGGGAAAAGTTTTCTCGTTCTAATTTTACCGATATCGTTTTTGATTGTTTTTCTGGTTCAAACCTGGAAATTTTTGCTGCTAGGCTTGTTGCTGTTGATGGGTGTCAACCTTTGGCAGCAATATAGATGGGAAAAGTGGTGTGAGCAAGTTAACCCTCTTTTCTATCAATTGATTCGGGAAAACCAAGGAAAAATTACACCGGTGGATTTGGCAATCAAGGGGAATTTTTCTGGCAATGAGGCAAAACGCTACTTGGAAGGAAAAGCAAAGGAATTTGGAGCTAGTGTACTAGACTCTGAAAACGACACTCCTTCCTACTACTTTATAACAGCTAGTATTCTAGGTGACATACTTGATAGTAGTGAGCCAGTGGAAAAACTTCCTGCTCGACCTGTGACTACTGAAGTCAGAACGCTTTTAGCACCACCTCCACCAATTCCACAGGATGAAAAACAGGAAGAACAACAGGTACAGCAGGAACAAGAAGTACAGGTAGAAGAAGCAAAACCTGAATCTTTACCAGAAGTCACATTTCCAGCCATTCATGAGGAAGTTCATCAGGAATCACAAAAACCACTGGAACAACAGTTAGTTTTTGGCTCTCTGATTCAATCGGAACTAGCCAAGCGGCTGGGTGTTTATTCCAGTACCGTTTACAAACGACGTAATGACCCAGATTTTCCAGAATGGAGTCGCAGCCGTGATCCAGATGGGATTGCTTGGTCTTATTCTCGTAAGTCTAGGGAGTTTTTCCCAATTGAGGAATAGGGTGTGGGGTGTAGGGTGTGGGGTGTGGGGTGTAGGGTGTAGGGTGTAGGGTGTAGGGTGTAGGGAGCAGAGGAAAAATTACTCTTCTTCCTGATAGCGGAGCTTGGCGTTAGCCATACTACTGAACTACTGAACTCCTATTCCCTATTCCCTATTCCCTATTCCCTATTCCCTATTCCCTATTCCCTTGTTGTGACAGGTGACAGGTGACAGGGTAATCAATTTGATGTTTCCCAATCAACTATCAACTATCAACTATCAACTATCCACTATTACCTATTCCCACTGCTTGACTGATGGAATTTAAGCCGTTTTCTTCTAGTTTGGTTAACAAACCTGCAAGAATGCGGCGTACCATCATCGGTCCTTCATAAATCCAGCCTGTATAAACTTGGATGAGGCTGGCACCTGCTGTAATTTTTTCCCAGGCATCCTCAGCGGTGAAAATGCCACCAACACCAATGATGGGGATTTGTCCTTGGGTTTGCTGGTAAATAAAGCGGATCACTTCGGTAGAGCGATCGCGTAATGGCGCACCACTAATTCCTCCGGCTTCTTCTTGGGGCGTTTTACCAGTTTTTTCAATGATTTGGGTTTTGAGTCCGTCGCGGCTAATAGTGGTGTTGGTAGCTATTAAACCCGCTAGTTTGTAGGTTTGGGCCAGATTAATAATGTCAGCGATCGCATCCCATTCTAAATCCGGTGCTATCTTGACAAATAGTGGTTTTTGTGATGTATTTTCTGTTTGTAATAGTTCCAGGATCTGACTGAGCATGGCTGCATCTTGGAGCGATCGCAATCCTGGTGTATTAGGAGAAGAAACATTGACCACAAAATAGTCACCCAAATCTTTGAGCAAGCGAAAACTCTCTAAATAATCTTCTGCTGCTGCTTCTAAGGGCGTAATTTTAGATTTACCCAAATTTATACCTATGGGTATCAAGCGTGATTGTTCTTGATTAATTAGTCTTAATCTTGTTGCCATTGCCGCCGCACCAGCATTATTAAAACCCATGCGGTTCAAGGCTGCTTGATCTAAAGGCAACCGAAACAGCCGAGGGGGAGGATTGCCTGGTTGGGCATGATAAGTCACAGTACCTAATTCTGCCAAGCCAAAACCAAAACTATGCCAGATACTAGCACCGACTCCATCTTTATCGAATCCAGCTGCTAAACCTACAGGATTGGGGAAATTCAGTCCAAACAAATTCTGTTCTAGACTTGTATCATGTAGACATAGAGAATTTTGCAGCCTAGATTTTAACCATTGAACGGGCGGCTGATAGCTTGCTTGTGATAGCCAACTGAAACTAGAAATCGTTTGTTGGTGTAACCACTCTGGATCGGTTTTTACCAGAGTAAATAAAAAAGGACTAATTACTGCTTTATAAATATCCAAACTAGGTTAACATCTACCAATTATTACCATTATTATCTGATACCGAATCCAGGCTTAAACCGAATTCTTGCCAGGGCATCTTTAATATATTACTACAACTTATGTCCACAGATAATCAGATGGGGCAGCCAAAAAAACCAGTCTCCAGCGAACAACAAATTCAGTTTCTAGGGAGAATTCTCCAGACTCTCAGAGAAGAAGATGATGTTGAAGTTCTGATCACAACCACAATTACTTATCTCAGACAACAGTTTGATTACCAATTTATTTGGCTGGCTCTTTACGACCCAATCAGCAAAAAATTATACGGTAAAGCAGGAATTACACCGGATGGAGAGACGAGTTTTTTAACCAGATCCGTTCTCCTTAATCCGGGAAATTTATTAACGCAAGTTGTAACCGAACTATGTCCTGTTGGCGTAGCTAATTTGCGGGGAGAAGTCCGCGCCCCTGAATGGCAAGAAATAGCTGCTAAATATAATCTTCAGGGAACGATTATTTTACCAATTCGCCACAAAGATAATTGCTTGGGTGTGGTGTTATTGAGTTCACAACGTTGGGGATATTTACTGGCCGGAGATGCAAGAGCAAAACTCTGGATAGTTACAGGTGAACTGGGGTTAGTGTTAGATCAACATCAAAAAGAAAAAAATCTGCAAAACAACCCTGATCATACTGCAACTGAGTCATGGTTAACACTAGTAGAAAACTTGCGCTCCCTCAGCCCACTCAATAAAAAGCTAGAAGTGGTAGTAGAGACAACCCATCAATTTCTTTCTCCCACCCGCACAAATATCTACTGGTTTGAACGGGAAGGACACTATTTTTGGTGTCGCATGGGCAGTCAACTGGTGAACATAGGCAGAGATTGGAGTGATCAGCCTGCATCCGCAGGTATCACAGTACAAGAATTAAGCGATGTTTATTATGCTTTAGCAGTTAATCAATTAGTCTGGATTAGTGAAAACAGCAGTTCCCTGAAAAGCCATGCCCAAACTAAATTATTACAACGTTTAGGAGTGCGATCGCTTCTAGCAGCGCCGATTATCTGTCAAAGAGATTTACTCGGCTTTTTGGCTGTAGAAAGCACTGAAGCAAGAATTTGGACTCAAACAGAGAAAAATTTTGTTCAAGGTGCGGCTGGGTTACTTTCCTTAGTTGCTCCTACAGATACAATGGAAAGCACTATCAGGCAAGTTGAAGAAAATCACCAACTGAGCATCAAATTTACCCAAGCAGTATATCAAGAGCAAGATTTACAGCAAACGCTACATCCCTGTACCACAGAACTTCTAGAACGATTAGCAGCAACGCGCTGTTTACTGTTAGAGTATGACCCTAACCAAGATATTTATCAAGTTATTTATCAAGGGGTTTTAAATCATCGCCGCATTTGGAAATTTACCCCCAGCCCTCTCTCAGAAACTGATTTTAATTTGTTGCTCAATGCTAAACAAGCGATAGAAATTGAAGCCCTAGAGCATGATCTACGTTTATTTAGCTGGCATAAACAATTGTTAGATCATGGTGTGCGATCGTTGTTAATTTGCAACTGCATTCAAGGTCATAAACCTGACGTATTATTGATTATTACTCATGACAGCCATCGTTCTTGGACAAGTCAGGAAAAAGAATTGTCATGGGTAATTAGTCAGTATCTTGGGGTTATAGTTCGTAATTCCCAGCTAAATATTATTAGTCAAGAACAGCAAAAAATTGCCCAAACATTTAAAAAATACCCAAACATACTCATCAGACCTGAAAATGACAGCACAGCATCAAATGCTCTCAAACATATAGCCAACATTTTGGAATGTCCTCTGGCGATGATCATATCTTGGCAACCTGATCATCATCGGGCAGAAATTATTCGTAGTGTCATTACCGATCAGCAGTTTGGGTTTGTTATAGATACACCGATTTTTATCAATAGAGATGTTCTGATTGAGTTGGCATTAGCACATCAGAGCTATGTTATTTTCAAAGCTTATGATTTACCACCAGAAACAAGGCAATGGTTAACTATTCCTGACAAGGGTCGAGTTTTGGTCATGGCATTACGTAGCACAGATGATTCTCAACCTACAGGTATAGTGTTACTGGCAGACTATGGAGACCAAAATTGGTCAGAACTAAACCTCAATGCTACAGTAACTCTGATTTCTCAATTGGCTTGGTGGCATAGTCAACAAAAAACTACCCAAAGCCTCAAATCCAACACCGAAGAACTACGAGAACTCAACTGGTACAAACATCGTCGTCTCGAAGAAATTCATAGAATGTCAGCGTTGGTACTTGCTCAGATTCGTGATTTGGGTATTCCCAGTAATGAACTGACTCAAATGCGTTACAAGCTACTTTTGCGCCAGCTAAATTACATTACCAACTCGATGACAGGAATGATCAAACAAGAGCAGTGGCAATTGCATCTCAGTTGGGAAACAATGACAATTTCTGGTTTATTAAAGCGAGCCATTGAAAGAGTAGATGCTGTAGTTAAGCAGCAACAACTGTGGATAGGCGTGCATGGTTTAGGAAAACCCCTGGAAGAAGTACAATCACCCAAAAGCACCTCATCGACTGGAGAACTAATTACCGCTTCTGGTCCCTCCGCATTGGCTACGGCTGGTGACATTGTGAAAATTGAATTAGTTATCTATGAATTATTAGTTAATGCTTGTAAACGTTCTCCAATTGGTGAGAGAGTTGATATTTGGTGTCGTCCCATAGATGAGCGATTACTGGAAATATCAATTACAGATAATGGCATTATTGATCAACAACTATTAGCAGAGCTAAATAACTATACATCCAAGGATTTACTGGCCTCCTCACATCTAAACCAACCACCCGGTTTACATTTACTAATTTGCAAAAAATTAATCAAACAGTTAGGAGGAGAATTACAAATATATCAATTACCTGATCATCGAGTTGTCAATCGTTTAATATTGCCTTTAGCACCTCATCATTCTGAAGGAAATACTTTAGGAAATACTTTAGGAAATACTTTGGGTAATACTTTCGGAAATACCTCACCATTGAGCGAGTAGAAAATATAGCAGAGAACAGAGAACAGGGTTGAAAATCCTTTGTTATCTGATAGCGCAGCCTGGCGTAAGCCATATCTAAAATTCAAAATCTAAAATCCAAAATCGTTATGGGACGGAATCTTTCTAAATTTGACTTGCCTGCAAAAATTTGTCCAGTATGTCAACGCCCCTTCACTTGGCGAAAAAAATGGGAAGATTGTTGGCATGAAGTTAAATATTGCTCAGAACGTTGTCGTCGTCGTCGTTCTCAGGCTAAAGAAGATGAGTGACCAGCCCCTTCGGGACGGGGTATGGGGTGTGGGGAAGAAAAAGCCCCGAAGTTTAGGTACAAGTCCCTACTTTTAAGTATGGAAACAGAAAAAAGATGTATTTTGAGGCGCGTAGTGCGAAAAATACAGCGTCCTTGCTTGATGCTTGAAACCCCTGATTTTAATTATGGGGTTCCCTACACCCCACACCCTACCCCCTACACCCCCTTCATCGGGGACTGAGGATGGGGAAGATGATTGACAATTGATAACTGATAACTGATAACTATTAACTGTTAAGGTTACACAAAAACAAATAAATGACTTTACAAGTACAACCTAAGTTAATTGTTCATGGTGGCGCTGGTAGTTCTCTGCACGGGAAAGGAGGATTGGAGGCTGTACGTAACTCACTGACTAAAATCATTGAGGAAGTATACTCACTCTTGGTCAGAGGTGCAACTGCTTCTGAAGCTGTAGTCCGGGGTTGTCAATTGTTGGAAGATGACCCCCGGTTTAATGCTGGTACTGGTTCTGTCTTACAATCTGATGGGCAAATCCGCATGAGTGCTTCTCTCATGGATGGTTCATTAGGTCGGTTTAGTGGTGTAATAAATGTTTCACGGGTGAAAAATCCGATTGAAATGGCACTGTTTCTGCAAAACTCCCCAGACCGGGTATTGTCTGATTACGGTTCAGCAGAGTTAGCACGAGAGTTACAACTTCCCACTTACAATGCTTTAACGGATTTGCGGCTGAAAGAGTGGATGCAAGAACGGGAAGAGAATTTTCACAAAAGTATGGCCGGAGTTGTTGCAGAACCAGAACTAGCAGAAAGCTCTCATGCCGGACGGGGTACGATTGGTGTAGTCGCTTTAGATGGCTATGGTCAATTAGCAGCAGGTACTTCTACTGGTGGAAAAGGCTTTGAGCGGATTGGACGGGTCAGTGATTCGGCTATGCCTGCGGGTAATTATGCTACTAAATATGCTGGGGTAAGTTGTACTGGTATTGGTGAAGATATCATTGATGAATGTTTGGCACCTAAAATTGTCATCCGGGTTACTGATGGAATGTCTTTGAAAGAGTCTATGTTGCGTTCATTTACGGAAGCTAGTAAGAATGGACGGGATTTTGGGGCGATCGCTCTTGATGCTACTGGGGCGATATCCTATGGTAAAACCAGTGAAGTATTGCTGGCTGCTTATCATAATGGTGATACCATTGGCGATACTTTGGAATGGAATGATGGGGAATTGATTGGTTATTGTTGAGGAGGATTTTTTTTAACGCAGAGGGACGCGGAGGTTAACGCAGCGAAAAGTTCCTCGAAGCCGGGTTTCCCGGCGTAGGAAACTTTTCAAGACAGAGGTTCGCGGAGGTTTTTTGAGGTGATAATTGGTTATTTCTGAATCAATTCTAGAGCCTGAGTTAATATTTCTTGTTCGTTGACCATTGCTGCTAATTCTTCTGTTTCATAACGTCCTTCAAATGCTTCTAGCGCCGCTCTTTTTAGTGCTGCTTGATATCCTTGTTGCAGAATTTCCATTAGTTCTGTAGGATTTAGGTAAACACCACCAGATTTGCGGCGCTTGTTAATTTTGTTGATTTCCCGCACTGCATTTTCTATAGATATTTCCCAAGAACGGGTAGAACGTTTTTCAGCTTTTTGTTTGATTACATGGATGAGTAGAATTACACCGTAACTATCAATTTTATTGATTTTGTCACTGAGGCTCATTTCTTCTAACTCATCTACCAACAATAAAGCTTCATCTATTTTTCCTTGTTCGAGAAGTTGTCTAATTTCTAGTAGTTCTTCCATATTGAATTTGAGAATTTTGGCTTACCCTATCTGTTATTCATGTACCTGAAAATGTCGAGTAAAATGGTGCGTTAGAAACGCACCCTACAAAACATTAACTTTCTGTTTTTCTCTTCCAACCTGGTTTAACTACCTGACGACTCCGCGCAATTACTAAAGCATCATTTTCTACATCTTCTGTCACCGTTGAACCAGCGGCTATATAAACATCATTCCCCACATTAATAGGTGCAACTAAAACACTGTTAGAACCTGTTTTGGTGCGATCGCCTATTCTGGTTCTATGTTTTTTCACACCATCATAATTAGCGGTAATTGTTCCCGCACCAATATTTACCTGAGTTCCTGTAGTCGTATCACCCAAATAAGAAAGGTGTGCTACATTAGTGCGATCGCCTAATTGGGTATTTTTCAACTCGACAAAATTACCAATTCTACAATTTTCACCCACTTCTGCATGGCCACGCAAATGAGCATAAGGTCCAATGCGAGTTCCTGTTTCTACAAAACTATCTGTAACTACTGAATATTGAACAGTGACGTTTTCAGCCAACTGGCTATTTTCAATTAAACTCCCAGGACCAATACGACTTCCAGATTGAATTAACGTTTTACCCCGCAAATGAGTTTGAGGTTCAATAATTACATCTGGTTGTAATTCTACTGTTTCCTCAATGGTAATACTTGCAGGGTCAATGAGTGTTACACCTGCTAATAACCATTTTTCTTTGATACGTCTTTGCAAAATCTCGTCAGCTGTGGCTAATTGCAATCTATCATTAATTCCCAAGATTTCTTGATCATCTTCTACATCCACAGCCATTACTTTTCCTACTTGGGTAACAGCATCAGTGAGGTAATATTCTTTTTGGGCATTATTATTCTGCAAATGCGGTAAAAAGTTTGCTAAATCAGACCAACGGAAACAGTAAATACCAGCATTTACACGATTATTTTCTCTTTGTACAGGAGTGCAATCTTTATCTTCAACCATTTGCTGAACAACATTTTCACTATCACAAAAAACCCGTCCGTAACCTTTAGGATTTGATAAATTTGCGGTAAGAATAGTACAGGAATTTTGATTTTCTTGGTGAATTTGTAAAAGATTTTTCAAGGTTTCAGTCCTTAACAAAGGCACATCACCATTTAAAATTAATATATCACCCGTATATCCTTCTAAATGGGGAAGTAATTGTTGGATAGCGTGACCTGTGCCTAATTGTACAGTCTGTTCCACAAACTTCAGATCAGAATTTGCACCCAAAGCAGTTTTCACTTCTTCCGATTGATACCCCACAATTACTAACCTGCGTGTAGGTGACAGTGGTTCAACACTTTCAATAACACGCTCAACTAAGGATTTTCCACCTAAAGAATGTAAAACTTTAGGCAGATTTGATTTCATTCTTGTTCCTTTTCCGGCGGCGAGAATTGCTACAACAACCATAATTAACTAACAGTAAATTTCAAGGAGCAATGTTTTTAGGATTTTTCAGATTCAGCCTCAAATCATATCAGTTAATCAACACAGACTGAAATGTTAATCGTCAGAATTCATGAGTCAGAAGTCATAACTCAGGAGTCAGGATATTTAATAAAACCGTAGAATATCACTAGCGTGATTTTTGACGTAACTTTTACAAAGCTGATAGCTGACTGCTTACTATTAATCCCACCTTTTTCTCCACCGAGATGTAGGTTCTAGAGAAGATGCTTGTTGTTCCTGCTGTCGTCGTTTAATTATAACTTCAGCAGCATCACTGAATTGGGGATCACGGTAAGGAACAGCTGCACGAGTCTGTAAATGTTCTATTTCAGCTTCCGAAAGAGGATAAATATCCCTGATGTTTTTTTCTCCATCTTGCGGATATGCGGCTATTGTACCAGGAGTGCGTCTTCCTACTGGTGTGGTAGAACCTATTACCAAACCAGCAGCTAAAAGCGCAGTACGTACAGCAGCTGCACAGGAATAAGTTGCTAATACACCGTTCTTATCTAAACATAATACTAGTTTTTGTATAAATTCAACAGTCCATAACTGCGGACATTGTGGCGGTGAAAAAGGGTCTAGAAAAATAGCATTTGCTTGAAAACCAGATTGACATACTTCCTGAATTGATTTTCTAGCATCGCCTATGAGTAATTTTGCTTGCAAGCGATTTGTCTTTGCTTGATACTCAAATGCTAATTCAGTCAAAATTTTTATATACTCGTCATCCCAATCATTAAATATATGTTGATTAATGGCTGCTTTAGGAACTTCGGGATTTATTTCTAAACCGATAACTTCTACAATACAATTAGGATTTTCTTGCCAAATAACTTCTAAAGCAGCCGCTGTGTTGTATCCTAGACCATAACAAACATCTAAAATTCTGACTTCACCCTTCTTAGCTATTGTTTGCACTTGAGTAGGAACTGCAAACTTTAGATAACTCTCTTGTTTAGCTCCATGATGACTGTGAAAAGCTTCGTTAAATTCTTGAGAGAAAAAGGTAAAAGAACCATCTTGTGTTTGTTGGGGTGTAAAATTATTGGCATCTGACATTTTTTTTTATAAAACTCACTCATGAATAATACACAATTTGTTGTTTCTCCCCAATGGCTATTTGCACATCTTCTCGACTCCCAAGTTGTTATTGTTGATTGTCGCTTTTCTTTAGCTGATACACAATTAGGACAACAGCAATATCAAACAAATCATATAGAAGGTGCTTACTATTTAGATTTAAATCAAGATTTATCTAGTCCTGTTGGTGAACATGGAGGAAGACATCCTTTACCTGATCTCAATAATTTAGCTAATAAATTAGCAAATATTGGGATTAATTTTCAACAAACTCTGGTAGTTGCTTATGATGATTCACGCTTTGCATTTGCATCTCGTTTGTGGTGGTTATTACGATATTTGGGACACGAGCAAGTAGCTGTTTTAGATGGTGGTTTTGCGGGTTGGCAAAAATCTGGTTATCCTGTGTCTGATAAAATTCCACTACCAAAAACGGGAGTTTTTAACCCTCAGTTAAAATCTGAAAAAGTTGTAGATTATACTTATGTAAAAAATTTCAAAGATAGTCCAGATGTAATTTTAGTAGATTCCAGAGAAGGCGATCGCTATCGCGGAGAAAGAGAATCAATTGATAAAATTGCTGGTCATATTCCTGGTGCTGTAAACTATCCTTGGTCAGAAGTTACTGATGCTTCCGGTTTTTTGCGTCCGCAGTCAGAACTTCAACAAAGATGGCAACAGCTAGAATCAGATAAAGAAATTATAGTTTATTGTGGTTCTGGTGTAACAGCTTGTGTAAATTTACTTTCCTTAGAAATAGCTGGTATTTCCACAGGTAAGCTTTACGTTGGTAGTTGGAGTGATTGGATTAGTTATTAGTAACAGGGAACAGGGAACAGGGAACAGGGAAAAATAAATTCAAAACTCTTGCCTTCTTCCACTAATAACTGTTAAAACCTGCCGATTTCAAAACCGTAATTCACACTGAAGAACCAACTGGAAAAATCAATATTAGGAGTGGTAGAACCACCAAAATTTAATCCTCCTTGTAAATATATATTACTTGTGTCAGAGGTGCGATAATTCAAATGCCCAAATAAACGGTGAAATTGATCTTCTCTGTCCTGTTCGGTAAAGTCTGAAAAATTTACCTGGTAGTTAAGACCAACTTGTAAAGGCTTTTGTAAAAAGTAGCTTAAAGAAAGCCAAAAAGAGTTAATTATTCGGCTGCGTCTGTCTGGGTCTGAAAAATTGGCACTGAATTCATAGAGACTATCTAATACCAATTTATCTATCAATGTATCTCGTCTTCCTAAAGATAACTGCACAGAATTTTCATTCAGAAAGCGATCGCCTGCTGCAAAGAACTCACTACTATTAGCATAAAAAGACTGTTGATTACTCAAATTCAGTTCTGCATACATTACAGGGGAAAGTTCTTGATAAACACCCAAATTAAATCTCACCTGGTTGTAATCGAACTGTGATTGATCAAGATAACGAATTAGACTACCTTCAATAGATCCGTTTACATAAGTCTTAGTTCCTAATGGAAAATACGCAGAAGCAAGTCTTAATCCAGAAAAAATTAAACCATCTTCAATCTGATCTTCATTTGTCGAAAAAATATTACTTGACTGAAAGTAACCAACATAACCCCTTAAATACCCTATTGGTTGAAATTGATCTGCTGGTTCTATTTCTGGTGGAGGTGGTAATTCTTCCAAGGGTATTGGTCGCACTCGCAACCTCAACTCCTGTTCCTCATTTAATTCCTCAGTAGACTGTTCTTCCTGTCCTGTTCCCTGAGAAAGCTTCTGCATCTCCTCAGAACTGTCTGTTATCGGTTCGTCTAACAAATCCTTTGCTGATTGAGAAGATAATTGAGGAACATGATCTGTCAAACTCTTTTGCTGTACAATTTTAAATTGATACTCAGTATCAATTAATTCTATGTTTGGTACTATCTCTAAGTAGATAACTGGTAAATCACTGATTTGCTGACTTGTCTCTGTTACATAAAAAGATGTGTCATTTAATACAAAATTTACATGAGGCTGTCTCTCTAAGTATATAACTGGTAAATCACTGGCTTGCTGATCTGTCTCTGTGAATGGTAATTGTGTTATATTTGACACAATATTATTTCGAGAAGATTTTCTCTCCCATTCAGAAGCCCAAGCTGTATTGATACCACTAAAACACAACTGTCCACTACTAGAAATCAACAAAATCGCCCACAACAAATTTTTTCCCATTTTAGTTTGCATCTTAAGTATGATTTTAGTCACATTTAACAAAACTAAACATTAGTTTATGAAAATTTTTTACTTAATTAGCATTTGTTTAGAGGATATAAAAGTGCAAATCCCAGATCAAAATTTAAATTTACTGCTGACTTCAATTTACATATAACCAGAGTATATTTTATGTCTGTTAAATAAATGTGAGAAAAACACAAAATCACTCTCATCAAAAGAGTTCGACTACATAAGCTGGCTACAGATTTGATCAGCACAGTAAATATATTACATCAAAATTTACCCAGTTATTACCAGTTGAGTTTACAGAGATTACCCATTATGTTGACTAAATTTTTACCAAATTTATTATTGGGATTATGGCTATTTACAATCTTCTCTCCAACAAATAGGGCAAATGCCATAACTCCTCTGACACAAGCGGAGATTCAGCAACTGCGTAATTTCGTACAGTTGCTCCCCAAAAACAATTCTCAGAGCCGTCCAGCCAGACAATTAGATACCATCACACCTGGAGATGGTGTATCTACTGGTCGAGCTTCTTTAGCAGATTTGCGCTTTAATGATGGTTCTCTAGCGCGGATTGGGGAACAAGCAGTCTTTAAATTTTTACCACAGACACGGGATTTTACCCTCAATAACGGAACTGTTTTGTTACTTATTCCACCAGGTAGGGGACAAACACGGGTTAAGACACCGAATGCAGCAGCAGCTATTCGTGGTTCAGCCTTATTTGTTCGCTATAACGAAGAAACAGATACTACGGTTATTGGTGCGCTAACAAATAGCGGTATTCAAGTAGCTAATCAGGAAGCTTCCCAAAATTTGGTTTTGCAAGCAGGACAATTAGTAGTTATAGCCAAAGGGGAATTTCAAGGATTATATGATTTTGACTTGAGAGATTTTTATCAAAGGAGTAATTTAGTACGTGGCTTGGATTTGACTAAGCAAAATTCCACTTCTATACCAGATCCTGAATTAGCAAGTGTTCAAGCTGAAACAGCCGCAGCTATAGCCGCACAAAAACCTATCAACGGTGAGGGTACAATTGACAACCCATCTTTTTTACAGAAAGATTCTAATGTCAGTGGTTCTTCTAATAACTCTAATAACAACTCTAACAACCGTTCTAATAACAACTCTAACAACCGTTCTAATAACAACTCTAACAACAGAAATTTTGGCCGCGAACAAAAATTTATCAATCGTCCTTTAAGAGAGAATTTAGGAAAAGACTCTGTTGGTGGTAATTCTCGTGGACTATTGGATCTGTTCATCAGAAATGGAGACATCATCCGCGAAAATCAAGAACGCAATAATCCTGGTCAGGGCAATAATCCTGGTCAGGGCAATGGTAATGGTCAGGGCAATGGCAATGGTCAGGGCAATGGCAATGGCAATGGTAATGGTCAGGGTAACGACAATGGTCAGGGCAATGGCAATGGCAATGGCAATGGTCAGGGCAATGGTAATGGTCAGGGTAATGGCAATGGTCAGGGTAATGGCAATGGTCAGGGCAATGGTAATGGTCAAGGTAATGGCAATGGTCAGGGTAATGGCAATGGTCAGGGCAATGGCAATGGTCAGAGCAATGGTAATGGTCAAGGTAATGGCAATGGTCAGGGTAATGGCAATGGTCAGGGCAATGGCAATGGTCAGGGCAATGGCAATGGTCAGGGCAATGGCAATGGTCAGGGCAATGGCAATGGCAACAATGAGTGAAGACAACAATCAGTCGGGAGTTTTAATTTGAATTTATACATCTATCTTCACGGCTTTGCCTCTAGTCCCAAGTCAAAAAAAGCACAGGATTTGAGCGATCGCTTTGCCCAAATTCACATCAAACTGAAAATTCCTGACTTAAATGCTGGTGATTTTTCCCATCTGACAATTACCCGTCAGATCAATCAAGTTACCGCTGAATTTCCTGATCATTCTCTACCCATAACTCTAATTGGTTCTAGTTTGGGTGGTTTGACATCTGCTCACTTAGCAGAAAAATACTCACAAGTGCAACGTTTAGTTTTATTAGCACCAGCTTTTGGATTTTTATCCCATTGGTTGCCCAATCTAGAATTAGAAAAAATCCAACGTTGGCAGCAAGAACAATATCTATTGATGTATCACTATGGGGAAGGACGAGAGTTACCATTAAATTACAATTTCGTCACAGATGCTGCCCAATACCAGGAAATTTCCTTGCAACGTCCTATTCCTACCCTAATTCTGCACGGAAAACACGATGAAGTTATCCCTATCCAAGCTAGTCGAGACTTTGCTGCTTCCCGTCCTTGGGTAGAATTAATAGAACTCGATAGTGACCATGCTTTGGGAAATGTTACAGATGAGATTTGGCAAGCTATTAGCTCATTTTGCCAATTAACAACTGACTACTGACTACTGACTACTGACTACTGAAAAATTATGCTTCCATTTATTCGTTCCGATTTATCCCAATTTACTGCCTACAAACCACACCCTAGCAGCAATACAGCCGAACCAGTAGCCACACAATTTGATCGACTGGATACTAATGAAAGTCCTTATGATTTGCCACCAGAAATCAAAGAAAAATTAGCATGGACTTTTCAACAAGTCATAGAAAGCAATCGTTATCCTGATGGTGGACATGAAACACTCAAAGATGCGATCGCCGAATATGTCAATGAATCAGCTAAACTTTCATCTTCTGTTTTTACCGATGCTCATATTTCCGTTGGTAACGGTTCAGATGAACTCATCCGGTCTTTATTAATTGCTACTTGTCTGGGGGGAGAAGGTTCTATTTTAGTTGCCAATCCCACTTTTTCTATGTACGCGATTCTGGCACAAACTTTGGGTATTCCTGTGGTGAGTGTAGGTAGAGATGAAAGCGATTTTGAAATAGATTTAAAAGCCGCACAATTAGCTCTTACACAAACTCAAAATCCTCCCATTCGGGTAGTTTTTGTTGTTCATCCCAATTCCCCAACCGCTAACTGCCTCACTACGGCAGAATTAGCATGGTTAAAAAGTTTACCAGAACAGATTTTAGTAGTTATTGATGAAGCTTACTTTGAATTTAGCCAAACTACCTTAGTTGGGGAATTAGCACAGCATCCAAACTGGGTAGTTCTGCGGACTTTTTCTAAAGCTTTTCGGTTAGCAGCTATGCGAGTTGGCTACTGTGTAGGTCATCCCGATGCGATCGCCATTTTAGAAAAAGTTCGTCTTCCCTATAATCTACCCAGCTTTTCCATCGCCTCTGCCCTTGTGGCTTTACAAAATCGCCAACTTTTGCTAGGTTCTATTCCCGAAACCCTGAATGAACGAAGTCAACTCATTGCGGCTTTATCTCCACACCCAGCATTAGAAATTGCCACCAGTAATACTAACTTTATTTACCTGCGTCTGAAACCAAATGCTTCTCACTCCACAGATACGGCTTTAAAAAGCCTCAATCAAACACTTAAAAATGAAGGTACTCTTGTACGATTACTGCCAGGGGGATTGCGAATTACTTTAGGCACACCGACAGAAAACTCTCGCACCCTAAAACGATTGCAAATTGCTTTAGCAAAGTTGGAATATTAACTTATTCGCAATCATAAGTATCGTCTACATCACTGCCCAAATGCCGCACGATTGCTACAGTTTGCGGCAGCACACCCACCAACATAGCAAAGGCAACATCGGGAAGTTCCGCAACTATTTCGGGAGGAAAATACTGTTCAAACTGATCGAGAATTTTCTGTACTCTCTGACTAGAGACAGAATTTTCTGTTATTTGTTTGATTAAGCGAATCCATTGTCGTCTAATCAAGTAAGCTTTCTGACGATCTTCATGAGATTCAGGAGTTAATAAGGATAAATTTCCTATAGATATTACACATTGACAATCGCTATCATAATCCCCACCTACCACTGCTCCTGGCCCGGCAAATTCGGCATGATAGTGTTTAAACAAGATTAAACCATTACGCCTGCGACTATTAACTACGAAAACTTTTCTACTATGCAGCGACGCAAGAATGTCTGACCTTTGCAATCGCTCGGTTCCATCTCGCATGGTAAGCTTGTCCAAGAAACCAGTTTCAGGGCAATAAGTTGATACCATAGCAGCCTGATAGCGTCGGCGTTGTTCGCTATCCATGTTTTTGCAAACTTTTGACTAGATTGGTAAGACTATGCACTTCAATATGTTCACTAACTAGTGGTGTAATTAAATCAATATTCTGATGTTACTTGTATATAGGAATGTTTGAAAAACACTAGCCGAATTTATGATTAGATAGATAAATTTTGGTTTTATCCAATTAGTAATCATATTTTATGGGATTTAGCTACATTTGTCTCCAACTGTCAGGATCTTTTGTTAAAGTTTTGATGAAGATAAAATCTGCAATACAAAGTTAGCATGAGGAACACCATTATGAGTACCGAGTACCGAGTCCTGAGTCCTGAGTCCTGAGTCCTGAGTAATGAGTAAGAATTTGCTTACCCTGCTTCCCCTGCTTACCCTGCTTCCCCTGCTTCCCCCAC
>NZ_LUFH02000068.1 GCF_001586785.1 Sphaerospermopsis aphanizomenoides BCCUSP55 | reverse complement strand
AACATATATAACTTATTTAGAAATAAAATAGATTATTATAGTTCCATATTTTATATTTTGATCATAATATGCCACTGCCTGTATTTTAATCAAGCTAACCCCTTTATTACTAAATCACTGATTACCATGTCTATTATCCAAGAAATTCCAGAAATTCCCATCCCAGAAGATGTTATATTTCCTCCAGGAGATTTAGATAGCGACGAACCGCCTTTGGAAACTGACTTTCATCGACTACAGATGACGCTGCTCATTCAGTGTCTTGAATGGTTGTGGCAAAATAGAAATGATTTCTATACCTCTGGTAATATTACAATTTATTACAGTGATCGCCAACTGAAATCTGAACATTTCCGGAGTCCAGATTTTTTTGTCGTGTTAGGGACTGAACGTAAACCCCGCAAAAGTTGGGTTGTGTGGGAAGAAGATGGTAAGTATCCCAATGTAATTGTGGAATTGCTATCAGATTCTACAGCTAGAACAGACAAGGGTTTAAAAAAACAAATTTACCAAGATATTTTTCGGACACCGGAATATTTTTGGTTTGATCCTCACAATTTAGAGTTTGCTGGGTTTGTACTTTTAGCTGGGAAGTATCAACCAATAGAACCTAATGATCAAGGTTGGTTATGGAGTCAGCAGTTAGAGTTATTTTTAGGTGTTGATCAGAACCAGTTACGCTTTTTCACTGCGGAAGGTGAATTAGTTCCTACCCCAGAAGAAGTAGCAAAACAGGAATTTGCAAGGGCTGAACAGGAGAAACAACGGGCTGAACAAGAAAAACAATGCAGCGATCGCTTGGCGGCGAAGCTGCGAGAATTAGGTATTGATCCAGATACAATTTAATTAAAAAATAATTAAATATCTTCAGGTAATACCCATTTTGGCGGTTCCATCATTTTTTTCCGCAGTCGTTCTTCCGCTATCTCCAGCATTTTATCCAAAGAAGTCTCTTCAATAAACTTAGAAGCTGCTTCTCTAGCTTCGAGATTCGGACATTTATCGCCTAAAACGCAACCGTTAACGCAAGCTTCGGCGCAATTAATTGTCTGCTCCACAGTAAATTCCTCTCTCAAGTACGGCGTTATTACCCTTTAGATAAATATTACTATTAACTTTGTAAGTCAGTTATTGCTGTTCACTTGACAGTCATCTGTCATCTGTCATCTGTCACCTGTCGCCTGTCACCTGTCACCTGTCACCTGTCACCTGTCACCTGTTAGCTGTCACCTAAACTCCCATGTCGGAATTATTAGCTCATACTGGAACGATCGCTGCTATTGCTACTGCTGTTGTGCCCCAACAAGGTAGTGTGGGTATTGTGCGGGTTTCTGGTGATCAAGCAATGGCGATCGCTAAAACTCTATTTTTTGCACCGGGAAAACAAGTTTGGTCAAGTCACCGCATCCTTTATGGTTACATCCGTCAACCCCAAACAAAGCAAATAATTGATGAAGCTTTATTATTAATCATGAAAGCACCCCGTTCTTTTACCCGTGAAGATGTGGTGGAATTTCATTGTCATGGGGGAATAATGGCGGTACAACAAGTATTGCAACTATGTTTAGAAAATGGTGCGAGATTAGCCCAACCAGGGGAATTTACATTAAGAGCTTTTTTAAATGGTAGATTAGATTTAACTCAAGCCGAAAGTATAGCAGATTTAGTGGGTGCGAAATCTCCCCAAGCAGCACAAACGGCTTTAGCTGGTTTACAGGGGAAATTAGCTCAACCAATTAGAAATTTACGCGCTCAATGTTTAGATATTTTAGCGGAAATTGAAGCGCGAATTGATTTTGAAGAAGATTTACCACCCTTAGATGAGCAAAGAATTATTGCTGAGATTGATAAAATTAGTTTAGAAATTAGTAAATTATTAGCGACAAAAGATAAAGGTGAATTATTGCGAACTGGTTTAAAAGTAGCGATAGTTGGTCGTCCCAATGTGGGAAAATCTAGTTTATTGAATGCGTGGAGTCAGAGCGATCGCGCTATTGTTACAGACTTACCCGGTACAACCCGTGATGTGGTAGAATCTCAGCTAGTTGTGGGGGGAATTCCTATCCAGGTTTTAGACACAGCAGGGATTCGGGAGACAGTAGATCAGGTTGAGAAAATTGGGGTAGAGCGATCGCGTCGTGCTGCGAATAATGCTGATTTAGTGTTATTTACTATTGATGCTGCCGCAGGTTGGACGGATGCAGATCAGGAAATTTATGAACAGGTAAAACATCGTCCAGTGATTTTGGTAATTAATAAAATTGACCTTGTAGAGATGATTCATGAATCGTCTCTAAATTTGAAATATCCAACAAGTATTCAGCAAGTTGTCAAAACCGCAGCGGCACAAAATCAAGGAATTGATGGTTTAGAAACTGCTATTTTAGAAATAGTCCAAGCAGGAAAAGTGCAAGCTGCTGATATGGATTTAGCGATTAATCAGAGACAAGCCGCAGCTTTAACAAAAGCAAAGATTGATTTGGAACAAGTGCAGAAAACAATTATCGAGCAGTTACCTTTAGATTTTTGGACAATTGATTTAAGAGGAGCGATTTATGCGTTGGGAGAAATTACCGGAGAAGAGGTGACTGAATCTGTTTTAGATCGGATTTTTAGTAGATTCTGTATTGGGAAATAAGTCAACAATTTATGTTTCCATCCCCTTGCGGGGAAGTGGTTTTGGAAAGCCGAGCCGACCAAAAACCAGAGTCCTACTCTGTTAAGTTTCCATCCCCTTGCGGGGAAGTGGTTTTGGAAAGCCCAGATCATTGGGCTGGTTTTCATCAGTGGCTTGCTGTTTCCATGCCCTTGCGGGGAAGTGGTTTTGGAAAGTTGATAGGGTTGTTCAAGAAAAAAGTCGGCGAAAAATGTTTCCATCCCCTTGCGGGGAAGTGGTTTTGGAAAGAGTTCACTTCTGAAAACCTTACAGGGCAAGGGTTTGAAATACCCCAATCGACACACCTCTGAAAAACGAGAAAAAAGTTTCTCAAATTCATGAAATTTGTCGTCTGAAATGCTTACTGCGTAAGGCATCGACACAGGTCAACGAAGTTATGCGGTTTTCAAGGTTCGGGCGAAGTGCGTCGATGAAATTTATTTTATACAGAATATACTATCTTGCTGAAATTGTCAAATAGCCTGAAACGCTTATACCACAATACTTTGACCAAATAATTAATAATTTAAGTTGTTAGTCATCTAGTTGAATCTGGTAATAGGTAATATCATGTCCGTTTGAATAGTTATCATATCTGTTTGGGCAGGGAACAGGTAACAGGAAAAGTTTATTATCAGTAATTAGCCGGACATAATATAATTGGTGATCAAATACTAGTTTTTATCCTGTAAATCCTTTAATCCTGGAAATCCTGATTCAGACAATTAAACCTTATCCTTCACAGGTGTAGCAATACCACGCTTCACCAAACCAGCTTCCAGTTCCTGAATAAATCGCAAATCTTCAACCAATAAAGGTTTATCATCCCTCAAACATGGTTCTTTCTCTAAAAAACTAAACGCCTGTCGAAATTGCAACGGACTAGCTTTAATTGGTGCATGAAAATGACAAGAAATAATTTGTTGAAAATCCCAATTTGCAACTTTATCAGCCCAGTTTAATACTTGTTTTGGTGCTTGGGGAAGAATGAGAATTTGTAAAATCGGTGCTACAAAAGGACGACCATTTCCACACAAAGCTGCAAAAGAATATTGCCAATTATTTCTCCACCGAAAAGGAAATAAACCAAAATAAGCTTGAGCAGAACGATTTGGAGCTTTTTTCGCATCTTGCCACATTTCTCTCATTCCCGCAATTTCTAAAGCACTGGGACGAAAATAAATTGCAAATAAAGATATTCTTTGCCATCCTTGACGACGATTTTTTTGATTATCTTCTATAATATCCTGTGCGTTTTCTCTGGCGTGAAATAATAAAGGATATGGTTCTAATTGTAAAATTTCTGGTGGTTCTTCAGAAACAGAAAGTATGGTATCTGTGAGTAACAGAGTGCGCGATGGTTTGTGAAATAATGCCACTTCCACAAAAGCACCACGTCCTAAATTAATATCTAAAATTTCATAATCAAATTCCTCACCAAACGGATTTTGATGGATATTTTCTATATTTTCTGGTATTTCTAAAGTCCGTTTTTCGGGAAAGCCAAGCCAACTCAATGGTAAATTAAATGGGAAACTCCACTGATGAGGTGCAACATAAACTACGGCTTGGGGAAATTTCCGCGCAAAGGGTCCAACAAAGATTTTATGCTCTAAACCAGAACTGGTAGGCAAAATGATATATCTTACTGCACCGTGTTTTGCTTCCAACTCCTGAACCAAACGGATACATTCTGGTGTCGGTGCGACAGGTGCATAAACTAAAAGACCACCTGCTTCTAGCTTGATGACGGTCATGCGAATTGGTACAATGGTGTACAGGATGCCATGTAATTGGTCAAATGTCCAAATCCTATCCTTGATTATTTCTCGACGAACTGTTCGTCGTTTACCGTAGGGATAAAGTGGTAGTGCAGGCCAAAAAGACCATGACCAATCTCGCTGATTTATGTTTCCCGTAGCCTTCATTGTCTTCTGACCAAGAGCTTATTTTTCATTTTTAGCATTTAGCCGATGTTATACGAAATTAAGATTAAGATACATAGGGTTTGCTGAAAAAGTCTTTTCGTGAGGTCTAGGAGTTCAGGAGTATGGCTAACGCCACGCTGCGCTATCAGGAGTTCAGGAGATTTTAGAAGTAGTATAGAATCTGGAAAAGTGGTCGGTTTTGGATGCCATCATCCTTTTTTTTCTTGCACTTTATTCGTATTTTATACCCCTGTAACCCTTGATTTATCTAGGTTTTGCATTTATGTGGCTTATGCCACGCTCCGCTATCAGCATCCCCTACATAGATTCAAGTTTTAAGAATAACTACCGCAGATGCACGCAGATAAACGCAGATGAGTTTCATGATTCGATGACATTTGAGATGATTTTGATGTTATGTTAAGACGTTTTCTGAAATGTCTCTGCAATGTTAGGAAATTTGAACTTTTAATTCTCCGCAACGGTACTAGCATCTATTATTCATGTAATGTAAAAATATTCCTACCTCAATAGGCTCAAAACAAAAATTATGACTATGAATGCTAATTTGCAACGTGCGTTTGCTAACCGCAGTGTTTTAAAAGTAATTAGCGGTTTAAATAATTTCAATGCTGAAAGTGTTGCTGCTACCGTGAAAGCGGCTGAGTTTGGTGGTGCAACTTTTGTGGATATTGCTGCTGATGCGGCTTTGGTTAAATTAGCTAAAAGTTTAACAAGTCTGCCAGTTTGTGTTTCCGCAGTTGAACCAGAAAAATTTGTGGAAGTTGTTGCTGCTGGTGCTGATTTAATTGAAATCGGTAATTTCGATTCTTTCTATGCTCAAGGTCGCAGATTTGAAGCTGAGGAAGTTTTGGCACTAACTCACCAAACCCGCGCTTTGTTACCGGAAATTACGTTATCTGTGACTGTTCCCCACATCTTGACTTTGGATCAGCAGGTACAATTGGCTGAGGAATTGGTAAAAGCTGGTGCTGATATCATCCAAACGGAAGGTGGTACTAGCAGCCAACCTGCACACCCTGGTACTTTGGGTTTGATTGAAAAAGCCGCTCCTACTCTAGCCGCAGCTTATGAAATTTCCCGCGCTGTGTCCGTACCTGTTTTGTGTGCTTCTGGTATTTCTAATGTGACTGCACCTCTGGCTATTGCTGCTGGTGCTGCTGGTGTGGGTGTGGGTTCTGCTATTAACCAACTCAATAGCGAAATTGCCATGATAGCTGCTGTTCGTGGTTTGGTTGAAGCTTTAGCAACTACGAATACTCGCACATTTGCATAGATAAATATAGGGAATGGGGAATTACGTCATTCATGCGATCGCCAAGATTCTATTCCCCAGTCCTATATTTTCTTTTTCAATTACTAAGGTACAAGAAAACACAGATAAACACAGATAATTTTATCTGTCAAGAATAAATTTGTACTATCTATACCATCGGGATAAATTCACTTCTAAAATTTTCCCAGTAACATCAATTTTTTTTATAAAGTTTTGTATCTTTTTCAGAACTGATTTCTTGAAACAACTATAAATTAAGGGTTTGAAGATGAAAATTTATGAAGAACGCAAAATTGGTTATGAAAACCCAATTATGAAATTCTCATAAATCATAGCAAATGACTGAAAATATTGCAACCTCGTTGATAAATAAAAAATATTCTCAATAATTTGTTAAGAAAAGTAAAGGACGAATGGCGGGAAGTTTTAAATACACAAAGTAAAATCAAATTAGCATAAGTAACTATTATAGCTTGTACTCCTGCACTCTTTGTATTTGCGTTTGTTTAATCATTTAGATACAGCCGGAATTGATATTAGACCACCAACAGACAACCATCAAACAACATCCTGTAAATCCTTAAATCCTGGACATCCTGATTCTGAAAATTAAATCAGATAATGGTGCGTAAGGATGAATCCATAACGCACCCTACAATACTCTGTCACCTGTCACCTGTCATCTGTCATCTGTCACCTCTTTTAACTTAAACAGTCTTTCAACGCATAAATCACCTTATCTTGCTGTTCCTGTGTGAGTTCTGGAAACATAGGTAAAGATATGACTTCGTGACAAGCTTGTTCAGAGACTGGTAATTGTCCTGGTTGATAACCCAGATGTTCATAAACTGGTTGCAGATGTAAAGGCAGAGGATAGTAAAGCATGGAACTTACTTCCTTTTCTTGCAGTTGAGTCCGCACCCAGTCTCGATATTTGGAACTTGCACCATTTCTTTCTTGGCTAGAAACGCGGATGGTATATTGATTCCAAACGGCTTCTCCTCCTAGTAATTCTTGGGGTGGAACTATACCCGGAATTTGACTGAGAAATTGATAATAATAGGCGGCGATTTTTTGGCGTTGTTGGTTCCAAATGTCTAAATAGCGGAGTTTAATTTGCAGAATTACGGCTTGAATGGCATCTAAACGACTGTTGACACCTATTTCTTCGTGAATATATCTGACTTTGCTGCCATGTTCACGCAATACTCGCAATTTAGCAGCGATCGCACTATCATTAGTTGTAATTGCACCGCCATCACCGCAACCACCAAGATTTTTAGTTGGATAAAAGCTAAAACAACCAATGTGTCCAATGCTGCCAACTTTTTTACCATCCCAACTGGCACCGGTGGCTTGAGCGCAATCTTCAATTACTGCTAAATTGTGAGATTGAGCGATCGCCATCAAAGCTGTCATATCCACAGGTAAACCAAACAAGTGAACCGGGATAATAGCCTTGGTTTTCGGTGTAATTGCTGCTGCTATTTGGCTTACATCCAAATTAAAGGTAGTAGCATCAATATCCACAAAAACTGGTGTTGCACCTACAGCACTAATGACTTCAGTCGTAGCAAAAAAGCTAAAGGGTGTGGTAATAACTTCATCACCTGCACCAATTTCTAAAGCACGTAAGGCTAAATAAAGGGCATCAGTACCAGAATTACAAGCTACACATTCACTTACACCATGATAAGCAGCAAACTGTTTTTCAAACCCTTCTACAGCAGGGCCACCAATATAACGGCCAGAACTGAGAACTTCTAAAACTGCATTACTCACTTCTGCCTCAATAGTGGCGTATTGCTGCTTGATATCAAAGGCTGGGATCGAATTTACGCTTTGGATCATAATTCTTATTTTATGGTGAGATACAAAAGATACACTTTTATGGGTGATGTTTGCTAATCAAATTTTCAATTCTCAATTATTACCATTTAGGCGATCGCAGGTGACAGGTGACAGGTGACAGGTGACAGGTGACAGGTGACAGGTGACAGGTGACAGGTGACAGGTAAGAGAGGTAAAAGTTTTATGATCAGTTGATGTTTTCATGAAACTAACAACTGCTATCTCGTCAATAGACAATCTCAGGAAGGAGTTAAGATCATGCCGGATTTGATTAAACTGGAATTTGTGGATTTGGTTTTAGCTGTGGCTTTAATGGCGATCGCTATTGGTTTATCAGCCTGGGAAAAATTAGGACTAGAATTAAACTTAGCTTTAGCTACTGGTAGAACCATCCTCCAACTTATAGTATTAGGATACGTTTTAGACTTCATCTTTGCTATTAATAATGTGTGGGCAGTTTTGGGAATTCTAACAATCATTCTCACAATTACGGCGATTGTCGCACGAAATCGCATCAGCCAAAAAATTCCCTTGGTACTGCCTTTAGTCTGGGTAGCAATTTTTGCGAGTACGTCTTTAACGTTGCTGTATACCAACTTTTTGATTATCCAACCAGACAGATGGTATGAACCACGTTATTTAATTCCTTTCGGGGGTATATTGATTGGTAATGCTATGAATGCAGCCGCAGTGGCAGGAGAAAGGCTAGTCAGTGCTATTAACCAATTTCCCACAGAAATAGAAACTCACCTCAGTTTAGGTGCAACACCCCAGCAAGCAGTCAGCCAATACCGCAAAGACGCAATTAAAGCTGCATTTCTGCCAACTTTAAATCAAATGATGCTAATTGGGATGGTGACAATACCGACTTTTACCAGTGGTCAGTTATTAGCTGGAGTATCTGCTTTAGAGGCTGTATCTTATGAAATTTTAATTATTTTTATGGTAGCTGTAGCAAATTTGTTGACGACGATTTTAGTTACTAAAGGTTTATGTCGGCAGTTTTTTAATGATGCGATGCAGTTGGTGAGGTGAAATGATGTTACAGCAGAATATGGCTTACGCCACGCTACGCTATCAGGAGTCAGGAGTCAGAAGTCAAACTGGCTTTGTGTATAGGTTCTTGGGTATATTCTTCTATCCGTTCAATACATTCTTTAATATTGCTCAAATATAAACGCTCATTTTTCATAATGGGACAGATTCACTTAATACTTTATCTTTAATTAAATCATGTAAATTCTGAGGTTCAGCAACATCAACTTTGCGTCCTAGCAATGCTGCCAAATCTTGAGTTAAAGCTATATATAGGACTCCTATTTGATTTTTGATAGCGTAGCGTGGCGTAAGCCATACAGAACTCAGTACACACTGAAAGCCTTCTTTCCTGTTCCCTGTTCCCTGTTCCCTGTTCCCTGCCTCCACGAAAAATTCATGAATCAAATCGGATCACTATAGTCAAATAAACTGCATTGAGGTTGCAGTTCCACTAAAAAATCTACATCACTATCTGGTGTTGCTTCACCTCTGGCAACTGAACCAAAAATCCGCATATTATAAGCGCCATATTTAGCGGCAATTTTTAATATTTCTTCACGAAATGGTAGTAATAATTCTTCAATTCCCATAACCTAGCTGGCAGAAATTTTCTTGCTTGATTATAACAAGTTTTAGGTTTATTATTTTAAGTGATAATGCTTAAATTTATTGTAATTAATCTTTCTTAAAAATGGCTCAAAGTTCTCTTCCCCCTAACCCCTTTGTGGCTGCGGGAATGATTGAAGATTCTAGGCTGTTTGTTGGTCGTCAGGATGAGTTACAGGCTATGGTTTCCCGGATGACTGGCGCACAGCCAACCAGTATCAATATATATGGTGAAAAACGGATTGGTAAATCTTCTTTGCTGTATCACTTTTTTCTCACTTGGGAACAGCGAGTACAAAACCCTAACCGTTATGTGGTAATTTACCTGTCCCTACGGGATGTGAATTGTCAAACAGAGATAGGTTTCTATCAAGCTGTAGCTCAAGGTTTATCGAATTCTGTTTCAGGATGGCAAAACTGGGTGAATAATGCCTTGAAGCGTAAATCGCTGAATCGCCAAGGATTCTCAGAGGCTATCAAGCAATGTGAACGGGAAGGAAAGCTACCTGTTCTTTGTTTGGATGATTTTGAAAGCCTTTTAAAATATCCCCAAGAATTCGATAACGGATTTTATGACAATTTGCGATCGCTCATGGATGATAACACCTTAATGCTGGTGATAGCTTCCCGCAAAAAACTGGATGTTTACGGTAGTGAATATCGGTTTATTTCCAGCTTCTTCAATATTGGACACACCCTGGAACTCAAAGAACTAACGACAGATGACGCTATTCAACTGCTGCGTTTGTCAAACGGCTCAACTAATGGTGTACCAGTTTTGAGCATAGATGAACAGAATAATGCCCAGCAGTGGGGAAAACGTCATCCTTATCATTTGCAATTGGCTGGCTACTATTTAGTGGAAGCACGACAACAAAGCAAGTCTGTTAAATGGGCAAAAGAGCAATTTGAAAAACAGATTGCTGATTTTAAGCCTAATTCAAAAAGACAGCGGTGGGGGTGGTTGCGTTGGGTAGTTTGGGATTTACCGGTGCGTTTGGGTAGTTTTGCCAAATTTATTGGTGGAACTGTGGACGATGTGACTAACTGGATTATTGGCTTAGTTTTCCTGATTATGCTGGCTTTGGTTTTTGCAGGTGTGCTGCACTGGAATGAAGTTTGGGATTTTGTGCGTGAGAAATTGGGAATTAAATAAAATGACTAATTCTAAAAATAAATTTTTCACATATATAGGTGAATGTCTCCGGTTACTATATTGGACATATTTTAAACCCTATACTTTTAAATATTGGTTGCAAGATATTCATCCAGAATTAAAATTAAAAGATAACCCATTTAAAAAAAGAGATGAGTTTTCTAAAAACGCTAAATTGAATCGTTATGCTGGACAAATATCATGCCTAATTACTGTAATTCCAATATTAGCTGTTTTAGTAGTTGGGTTGATTGATACTTTGAATAATATTAACATATTTGATTGGCTTCGTAGTTCTTTAGTTTTGTTTTGTTGTTTAATTGGTCTAACATTAGGACGCTATTATAATACAAACAGAATAATTCATAAAATTACTCTCATTATTGTAATAATAGCCTTATCACAAATAAGTGTAATTATATTTTATCCATCCAAAAATTTGAGTTTGATGATGAATATGACATCAGTTTTACTCATGGGCATACAGTCTGTTAATTTATACAACTTTGGATTTAGTATCTTCTTAGCTATTGTAGTAAATTTAGTTTCTTCAATCTCAAATATAGATATACTTATAAACCCACAATTTAACTTAAGTTGTGGTGTAGCTATTGGTATGATGTTTGGCCTAGCATATAGTGTTTATTATGAAATAGCTAGAGGTTTAATTCTAGGTGTGGTAGGAGGATTTACTTTAGTGGTAGGAGTAGACTTGCCATTTGGTATGGGCATTGGCTTAGGCTTCATTGTTGGAGTGCTGAGGATTTGCTTTTGGTTGCCAGAAATATGGGGTATGTATATCCAATTTTTGACTTCTGTTTTAGACCCCCAGAATATTGATGTTTATTTACGTAACACTCCCCCCTTTTTTGATGAACTAATTATTTTGCCTTTACCCTTTATGGATGAAATGATTTTGGAAACTTATAAAACTCATCCTCAAATTGCTAAAGATACTCTTGATTATTTAATTTCCTATACCAATCAGCAAAAACTAGCATCCAGGGTAATTATTGATATTAATGTAGATACTTTTATTCGTTGTCGAAAGGTTAGTGATATTGTTGCAATTGCTAATCAACCAATTTGGAGAATTTCACAAATACCCGAAGGTTCAGATAATATCTTGCGCCCATTTTTAGAAATTAGTCAAGATGTTATAACTGCAAATGAAGCAACTTCTCGCTATCGTCAATACGAACTACTCAATATTCCCATTAGAAACTTACAAGCACTTAAACAAAACCTAGCTTTTAATAAAAATGCTATATTAACTACTCAGTTTAGCAAAGTGGCAGAACTCTGGTTAATAATTCTGGAAACAGCACAACATACATTAAAACAAGAAGCTGAAAGAACTCAAGAAATACCTCAAGTTTATATCGCTGGTAATTCCCTCGATCCAGAAACAGCTAAAAATCGCTTTAAAGGACGTATTGATATCTTTAGAGAAATTGAAAATATTACACTTTCAACTTCACCACCTGTATTATTACTTTTTGGTGGACGTAGAACAGGAAAAACTTCTGCCCTTAAATATTTACCACATAAAATTGGATCAACTATTATTCCTTTATTAGTAGATTTGCAAGGTGCAGCATCAGCAACAACTTTAAGAGGTTTAGCAGAAAATTTAGCTAAGTCCATTATTGAAGCAGCCCAGCGTCTACCAACAAAAATTAATCTTTCTTATCCAAATGAGGAACAAATTTGCCAAGAACCTTTTCTGGCATTACAAACATGGTTTTCTGAAATAGAACGCACTTATCCTAATAAAAAATTTCTGTTGTGCTTGGATGAATATGAAAGACTTAGTGAAGTTATAAAAGCTACAAATAGTCGTGTACCATTGAATTTTATTCGTAATGTTATCCAACATCAACGTCAATGGATTTTACTTTTTAGTGGTTCACATCAATTATCTGAACTTCCCGATTATTGGAGTGATTATTTAATCAATACTCGTGCTTTAAGAATGACTTACCTCCAAGAATCAGAAGCACGAGAATTGATTTTAAACCCCGTGGAAAAATTTCCAGAAATTTATGAAGATGCTGCGGTAGATAGGATTATTCAATTAACTCACTGTCAACCATATTTAGTGCAGTTGGTGTGTTATGAATTGGTAGAATTAATTAACCGCGATATTCGAGGAAATAGACGCGAATCCACAACAGCAAAAGTAACTTCTCAAGATGTTGAATTTATTATTGATACAGTTTTGGAAACAGGCGATCCATATTTTCGAGAATTATGGACTAGTTTAGCAAATAATGACCGTGATTTTCTCAGACGTTTAATTTATGGTGAAACTCCCACCCAGCAAGATAAAGGAGTAATGAAAAAACTAACGCGAAAAGAAATTCTGACTCCTGAAGGTAATGCTTTTCAAGTTCTCTTAGTGCAACGATTTGTAGAACAATTAATAGAGGAAGAGTAAAATATTTCTTTGTCTACTTCTTTGGCCAACGCCAATTATAACGATTCCATTCATAAACACCGGGAATTTCATATTCACTACCATTAAAAAAGCGAATCTGGCAACTGGTAAAAACATCATCACCATCACAAATTTCATCAATCTTAATTACCATACAGGGAAACCATTCTCGCTGATAGGAGTCATCTTCTGGTATCCATTCCCACAGTGCATTAGAAACTTCAATGCGATCGCCTATTTTTAACTTTAATGCTTCTTCAAAATAAGAATATTTATCAAAATGGTATGATTCCACCCGATTTAACCACTGTAAGCCATAGCGTTGGCGAATAAACTGCACCTTTCCCGAATCTTGGGACAAAAGCCAATCATTGAGCAACTGCACCTTCCAAGTGCGGTTTTGTTCTTCTTCTGCTTTGACAAACTCTAAAAACACCTCTAACTCCTCTGGAGTCAGTTCATCCAAGGGATTGGCAGTATTTGATACCTGAGAAATTGAATTTCTCTGAATTTGCTCGACTACTTGCAGCAATATTTGTTTCTGCATATCAGTGAGAGGACAGCTTGCTACATCACAACGACTAAACGCTGTTTGCAAAGCGGCTTCAATCTCATCTGGATTCATAGGCTAATAGCAAGTGAGAGTCTATTTTTACAATTATTGCAAAATTAAATTCCAGTCTTCAATCTACTCACAGAGAAATTTCCGTAAGCTGGGGTGAAAATTTGCGTATACTTTTAATAAAGTTACGGTGTGTTTTATGCGGTTGCGCTCACTCACGCTAATTTCCATTTCTTGCTTAATAGTTGTTCTGTCTTGGGTTTTTACTCTCCCCGCTCAAGCTTTAACGCAAATTCAACTATCTGACCTGTCATATAAAGACTGTCCACCAGAATTAGCCCAAGGTGCTGTCGTTAGTAATGGTTCAGCAGCAGCTAATTGCTTTATCGTCACTGGTAAGGCAAAAAATGGCACTTATAAAACCGTTTATGATGCAGATATCTTTGGACGCATCTATGATGCCAACAATGACCCCATATTACAAAACCGCACCCGTTTAGGGTCTATTCCTGAAGTACCACCAGGTATCAGTGATTTTGAGTTAAGAATTTCTGTACCTGCAAACCAACCAACTCCATTGCAGCTCAAGCAATTTAAAGCATCTGGATTTAGCGGTCAAGTAAGAAGATAGATTAATTTAGGACTTACGCAAAAACTCTCCCAAACTCCTATTCCTCTGTGTTCTCTGCGTCCTCTGTGGTTCGATATTCCGTGACTTGTGCGTAAGTCCTGTAATTGAAAAATTTGTAGTCATCACGCTTCAGCCCCGGCTTGTAGAAGACCGGGGAATTACACAAATTAATTAAAATCCTTGCACTACTGGTAAACGACTCAGACCTGTCAGAAAACTGCCAGCTAAATTGAGTACCAGGAAAGCTAAGATGGGGGAAAAATCCATACCACCCAATGGGGGGATAATAGAACGAAATAGATTGAGATAGGGGTCACTAATCTGGCTCAAAGCCGCAAATGGTTGGTTATACCAGTTTATTTGGGGAAACCAGGTCAATAGAACCCGAATAATTAGCAAATAGCTATAAATTTGGACAAATGTTGCTAGTGTAGTAATCAGTAAATTCATGGATGGGTTGGTTTTTTGCTAAAAATCAAAGGTAGTCTTATTTATTGATTTTAATGGAGCTAGTGTCATAGCGTCTGCAACTAGCAGCTACATCTGCCAAAATAGGTTTTTCGCTATGAAACCGCTGCTGTTTAGGAATCTTGAGACACAGAGCGTTCAGAAGATGGATAGGAACTGCCATTAACATTCCCCAACTGGTTGCGGACATCATCAATAGTGGCATTGAGTTGAGCGATTTTGTCTTCTAGCGATCGCCGTGCAGCTTCCATTTCTAAACCCTCATTAGCTGCTGATCTCATCTGTCTTCTTTTAGCTGGCATTTTCCCCGCTTCTAGAGAACCATTATTCAGTTCTGTCTCTTCCTGTTCGACACCATCCCGTCGAGATGCCAGCACTGCACCCAAAACTCCCCCAACTACACCACCCACAATTGTTCCAAGCAAAAAGCCACTAGCAAAACCATCTCGCTGACTCATATCTTTACCGCCTTCAAGAAATCTGCAACTTTCCTTTGTATTTAAGCTATTTTCCTGCTTTCCCTGCATCCTAGCTTAAGTCCCAAAGATGCGATCGCCAGCATCCCCCAACCCCGGTACAATAAACCCTTTATCGTTAACTGTGCCATCAATCGTCGCGCTGTAAACCGTTAAGCCAGGATAAGCAGCACTCAATTTTTGCAAAGCCGGTGGTGCAGCTACAACACAAACAATCCTCGTCAACGCTGGATCAACACCTTTCTGGGTTAACTCTGCCATTGCTGCCATTATAGATCCTCCTGTAGCCAACATTGGATCGGTAATTAATACCCTTGTTTCCGGGTCGAATTTTTCTGGCAATTTATTCAAATAACAAGAAGGTTCTAGCGTTTCCTCATTTCTAGCCAAACCCAGATGGTAAATTTTCGCCAACGGCAACACCGTCTGCGCTCCCTCTAATAAGCCTAACCCAGCGCGGAGAATCGGCACAACTGCCACAGGTACTTGTGGATCAATTACAGTCCCTGGACAAGTAGCTAAGGGACTCTCAACTACAGTTTCTTGCGTCGGCAACCAATCTCTTGCCGCTTCATAAGTTAGCCATCGTCCCAACTCAGTGATCGCAGAACGAAACAATACTGAAGGTGTAGCCACATCACGAGCTACTGCCAGCCAGTGCTTGATTAGGGGATGGGGTGGGACATAAACAAGCAATTGTTGAGTCATAGCCAGAAATGGGCAGCTTATCATTATATAGGAACTGAAAAACCATCATACTCTTTTCGGACTATGACAACTACTCAAGTTTATTCAGTACCAGAATTTATTGAGATTTTTTTTCATTAATAGTTGACAGTTATTCTCAATCAAGGCTATATTGTTCTACAGTGTTCTCCTCTCTTTAAAGGATCGGCAGACGGGATTAGCCAGCGGTAGCAGGCTCGTCCCTCTTTTTTGTGAATTTGAGGGTGTAGGGGTTTCACAAGTCAAAAGTCAAAAGTCAGTAGGTAGGTGTTAAAAATTGTGGTTATGACAAGGTTTCTGCTGAACTGCTCAACTTTTCGTGATTAAATTACGAATTACGAATTACGAATTACGAATTACGAATTACGAATTATGTTTGATGTTATCGTCATCGGTTCTGGTATTGGTGGTTTAGTCACAGCCACCCAGTTAGCAGCAAAAGGAGCTAAAGTCTTAGTTTTAGAGCGTTACCTCATTCCTGGTGGCAGTGCAGGTTATTTTCAACGCCAAGGATATACATTTGATGTTGGTGCATCCATGATTTTTGGCTTTGGGAAAAAAGGGACAACTAACTTACTCACCCGCGCCCTAGAAGCCGTTAATGTCAACCTAGAAACAATTCCTGATCCCGTCCAAATTCACTATCATCTACCTAACGGTTTAGATGTCAAGGTTGACCGAAACTATGAGCAATTTTTGCAAAATCTAATTGCATATTTTCCCCATGAAGCAAAAGGGATTCGTAGTTTTTATGACGAATGTCAAAAAGTTTTCAACTGCCTGAATAGCATAGAATTATTATCCTTAGAAGAACCAAAGTATTTGTGGCGGGTCTTTTTTCAGCATCCCTTAGCCTGTCTGGGTTTAGCTAAGTATTTACCTCAAAATGCCGGAGATGTGGCGCGGCGTTATATCAAAGATCCGCTGTTATTAAAGTTTATTGATATAGAGTGTTATTGCTGGTCTGTAGTACCAGCAGCTATGACACCCATGATTAATGCCGGCATGGTTTTTTCTGATAGACATTATGGCGGAGTAAACTACCCCAAAGGTGGAGTAGGACAAATTGCCCAAAAATTAGCAGAAGGGTTAGAAAAATCTGGCGGTCAAATTCAATACCAAGCTAGAGTGACAAAAGTCCTCACAGAACAAGGAAAAGCTACTGGTGTACAGTTAGCTAATGGTAAAGTTTATTACGGTAAACGAATTGTGTCTAACGCTACAAAGTGGGATACTTTTGAAAAATTGTTACCCGCAGATAAAATACCAACTAATGAGAAAAAGTGGCAACAAACCTATAAAAAATCACCTAGCTTCTTGAGTTTACATCTCGGAGTGAAAGCCTCAGTTTTACCTCCAGGAACAGAATGCCATCATATTTTGTTGGCAGATTGGCAAAACATGGAGTTGATGGCAGGAACAATTTTTGTTTCTATTCCTACCTTACTTGACCCAGATTTAGCCCCTACAGGATACCACATTATTCATGCTTTCACCCCTGCTGAAATTGCTGATTGGCAGAGACTTAAACCTACTGAGTACGAACAAAAAAAGGAAGCAGCCGCAGGGAGAATTATTCAACAACTAGAAAAGATTTTTCCTGGTTTAGATGCTGGCTTGGATTATCTGGAAGTCGGGACACCCCTTACCCATCGTCGCTTTTTAGGTCGTACAGATGGCACCTATGGGCCAATACCCCGGCGTAAGTTGTGGGGGTTGTTGGGAATGCGTTTTAATCGCACCGCTATTTCTAACCTCTATTGTGTGGGAGATAGTACCTTTCCTGGTCAGGGTTTAAATGCGGTGGCGTTTTCTGGGTTTGCTTGCGCTCATCGTATTGCTGTAGATTTGGGGCTTAACGAAGTCAAGGGAGCAAAAGGCAGGAGGCCGTTTTTGTAACGGAAATTTATACCCCGCTCCAAAAACTTTGGACGAAGTCCGGTTTTAGATTCGATTGTTTCGATAAAAATTAAGCTGCTTAAAAATAGGATTTTAAGAATAATTGCCAGTAGATAAACGCCCTAACGAATTGACAATTGTTTTTTAGTTATTTTTAACTGTTTCCAGAGAATTTGAATTTGGTGATAAGCTTCCTCAGAGGAAAGTTTACCACCAGTTTGTAGACTGCAAATGTAGTTAACTCTTTGAGAAAAATCTTGGAGATGAGCATTAAATGTTAGAGATTCTGCTTCAAACTGTCCATAATAGGGATTATGAGGATAAAGAAAATCAGATATTTCTGCAAGAAAATTAGAAGATTGATTCATACATCCTATTGCAGTTAAACACATGAAAAAAAAATGTTGACCGGGAATTTTAGATTTTAGATTTTAGATTTTAGATTAAAAAAAATTTGTATAAGCCCCCGTCCTGAAGGACGGAAAAATACTCGCTGCGCTGCGTACGCTTCGCTAACGTCAATCCAAAATCCAAAATCCTCAATCCAAAATCGAGTGACCACTGATAATTGTTGTGATTCATGAATACTTGGTAATAATGGGATACTCTTGGTTGAGTAACCAATTGCCAATGTCACGCGGTTTATAATCTACAGGGTCGTGGAGGATAAAATGGCGTAAGTCTCTCCAGTATTTATCAAAATTGTATTTATTTGCTGCGGAGTTATTACCCAGAACTTCAAAAATATTGTTGGTGATATTTAAAGAAACCTGAGTAACAAAAGCTTTAGTCGCAAAGACGGCGATCGCTATCTTTCCTCTTGCTTCTATATTTAGGTCTATATCTTTTTCCCAAGCCTTCTGCAATTGGATAGCAGTTTGATCAGCTAATGCAATAGCCGCTTGCAGTTCTGTCCACAATTGACCGTAGGAATGTATAAGATATGAATCATTTTTATCTATGCCAAATGTATTCTGTGGTCTGGTAAAACTTTGGTTATACTCGTTGGCAGCAGCTAACGCCCCTTCGGCAATTCCTAAATAGACGTAAGCTGTAGTTAATTGAGCAATGATTTCCAAAAATGTCATCACAGCCCTATTGGGAGGATAAGCATATCCTAAAATTTCATCTTTTTTGATCACAACATTGTGGAAGATAAATGTATCGTTATCTGCACGTTCCTGGCTAAAGATTTCCCAGTTTTTGTTAACAAATACGCCATCTCTATCTTGAGGAATTACAAATACTAATGGTATTTCTACCCCATCTTGCAGTGCAGCAAAAACTCGAAAATCTGCGATCGCCACACCTCTATCAACTCTTGTTACACCATTCACCAGGTAATGCTCCCCGTCTGGAGTAATTTTCAGTCTTGTGTCGCGTGTGTTAATGGCATTTGCCCAAAATAAATTCTTTTCAGCAGTTTCTCGATAATATCTTTCTTTTTGTTGTGACGTTCCTGAAATATGAGCCAAGGCTGTTAAATTGAGATGATTCCCATACAATTGGCCAATTGAACCATCTGCTTGCGATATTTCCTGGACAATTTTTAAAGCTTCCACCCAACTAGCACCCACACCACCATATTCTAGGGGAACGACTAAAGATAATAAACCTGTGTCTTTGAGCCGTTGAATTTCTACATCTGGAAGTTCACTTTTGATATCTCTTTCTACTGCACTAGACGCAAATTTTGGAGATAGAGAAGAGGTAACTTTAATCCAATCTTGAGATTCTTCTTTAGAGAATAGTTGCACCATTGTCCGTATATATCCTAGTTGTAACTGCTGTGGAGTAATTCAGGAAAGATTTTTGAATTTACACTAACTCGGTCGAGTTTTAGTAGTTTGTGTTTATTGCATAGCAGTATTTCACAAAAATTTTAAAATAGCCGTATTCGTGAATACATTTTTTTGTCAATTTTTTTGAATTACCGGGACGAAAACTGCTTGTTAGTCTAAAATTTCTATATTAACTACGGCAAGTAGGTAGATTTAGTGTATTTATGTAAAAATTATGGTATTATGAGATTTTTGACGTAAAGAGAATTACAGCATATTGCAGATCAATCAGGTACAAATTTTGATCACAAAGCCTTGCATGAAAAGGGTTTTACTGCTGAAAGCTGCTATATGGTGTCAAGCTTATAAAAAATTCGAGATAGGGATGCAAAAATCTAACGCTCTTAACAATGCTGGTAAACTGACCGCATTACTATGTTTACTTACCATATTACTCACGCCTATTGTCATAGTTAATGCTGGTGAACGTGGTGTATTAATGAAATTTGGTCAAGTTCAAAATCAAGTATTAGGAGAAGGAATACACCTGATTATCCCGGTTATTAATACAGTTAAAAAATTAAGAATTAAAATTAAAAAACAGGCAATATCTGCTGAAGCTGCGTCTAAAGACTTACAAAATGTTTTCACGGACGTTGCACTTAATTGGCATATTTTACCGGAGAAAGCCAACAATATTTTTCAACAAATTGGTGAAGAGAAAGATGTCATTGAAATAATTATCAATCCAGCAGTAGAAGAAGTGTTAAAAGCAGTAATTGCTCAATATACTGCCGAAGAAATAATTACTAAACGTGGAGATGTAAAAACTAGATTAGATGAATTTTTAACCAAAAGGCTAGAAAACTATAATCTTGCAGTTGATGATATTTCTCTAGTTCATATTCGCTTTTCTGATCACTTCAGAGAAGCAGTAGAAGCAAAACAAATTGCCGCCCAGGAGGCAAAACGGGCTGAATTTTTAGCTTTAAAAGCAGTCAAAGAAGCTGATGCTCAAGTTAATTTAGCAAAAGGTGAAGCAGAATCTCTCAATTTATTAAAAAATATTTTAACTCCAGAATTACTCCAAAGGCAAGCTCTAGAAAAGTGGAATGGTAAGTTACCATTAATCATGGGTAAAGATAATCTCAAGCTTTGGGATATTCAGCAGTTAATTACAGCTAGTGAAAATTATTCAACAATGGATAATTAACAATGAACAATTGACAATTATCTCTCCCTTGAAGGCCGAAGATTGAAAAATCGGAAATTTTTTCTTTTTTCCCCGTCAAAAGGTAGGTTGTAAATCTTGTATGAAACAATTGTCAATTATCAATTAATAGTTAGTAATAGCTAGGAAAGAATGATAAAAACCCTATTCCCTATCCTCATCCTGTTTCAGCAAAGCCTAAATATCCGCACCTTGTTTGAAAAGTTATGAATATTCTTGCTCAAGAATGATTAATAAGTGCTATAGGACTATCAATAATTTTAAACTGAATCAGAAACATAATCACTAAGGTATACACAGTTGAAGAAACTAAAGTATTGAATAACTCTTTTTTAAAGTTACGTTCTTTGGGTGCTTTTTGCAAAATATCTACTGAACCAAATTGCATCAATAGGATACCAATAATATTCGAGAGCCAGTAACCAATAATTGTACAGGGTAACAGTAATTTAGGTGACATAAAACTGCATAAATACCCAAAAAAGTAGGCAATTGGTAAATTGAATAATAAATCATTCCACCAGCATAAAGGGGAAAGTAAGTATCCCAACACCAGAAAAAATCCACCTCTTAACTTCTTCCAAATATTAATGCTTGCTTTAGCTGAAACAGTTTGCTCTATTTGTGCTGAGGTGGTGTTGCAGTCTTGACTAATTTTGGTTAAATCATTCATAAATACACTATTCCTACAGACTTAGTGTATTTTATCCTCCAATAGCAAAAAAGTCTATAGTCATACTCAATGATTCAAGGTTCGTAGTGAGTGCTTGAGCAATCACTACATTTATATATATTTAAACCAATTTCACCTTACTTGCAGCCCTTGTAGCCTTCTCTCTCGCATCTTCAATATCAGCACCTTTTGCCAAAGCTACCCCCATCCGTCGATAGGGATGAGCAGTAGGTTTACCAAATAATCTAATATCTACATCTTTTTCTGCTAATGCCTCAGCCACACCAGAAAAAGCAATAGAATCAGATTTTTCCGAGGCTAAAATTACTGCACTGGCAGAAAAACCTAACTGTTCAATGTGGGGAATTGGTAAACCTAAAATTGCCCGTAGATGTAATTCAAATTCATTCAAATTTTGAGAAATTAATGTCACCATGCCTGTATCATGAGGTCTAGGAGAGAGTTCAGAAAAAATCACTTCATCTTTAGTAATGAAAAATTCCACGCCAAAAATTCCTGCACCACCTAAAGCATCAGTAACTTTTTTAGCTATTTCTTGAGATGCTAATATCTTATCTTCAGAAATACCTGCTGGTTGCCAAGACTCTTGATAATCTCCTCTTTCTTGTCTGTGTCCAATGGGAGGACAGAATATAGTTGGAGCATTCCATTGTTTAATGGTGAGTAAAGTAATTTCGATTTCAAAGTTAATAAATTCTTCGACAATTACTTTTTGACTATCACCTCTGGAATTAGAAATAGCATAATTCCAAGCTTTTTCAACTTCTGTTCTATCTTCAACTACAGATTGGCCTTTTCCTGATGATGACATTACAGGTTTAACAACATTTGGAAATCCGATTTGGTCAGAAACTGTAATCAATTCTTCTAAAGTTAAAGCATAACCGTATTTAGCAGTTCTTATCCCTAATTGTTGATGCGCTAATTCGCGGATTCTATCCCGATTCATTGTGTAATTAGTGGCTGCTGCTGTAGGAATAACTGTAATTCCCCGTTGTTCAAATTCCTGTAATTTCTCGGTTCTAATCGCTTCAATTTCGGGAATAATAAAATCAGGCTGATGTTTAGTGACTACAGCTTCTAAATCATCTGCACTTAGCATAGAAATTACTTCAGAACAATCAGCGACCTGCATAGCGGGAGCGTTAGCATAGCGGTCAACTGCAATTACATAATTGCCTAAGCGTTGAGCAGCAATTACAAATTCTTTGCCTAGTTCTCCTGAACCTAACAGCATCAATTTTTGAGGTAGTTGCAGCGATTTTTTCATAAAAAGATGAGGTAAATATTTATTGCGGTAATTTGTCATTCTCATTTTATACAAAAATGACCATAAAAATCCCCAACTTCTTCAAGAAATCGGGGATTGGGGTATTACGTTTTTTAACGTTATGCTACTTACCCACCATGAATAATGTCTGAATAATCTTGGTTTATCTTCCAGCTAATAATGCCTTGGTTGCAGATTCACCCAAAACTCTAACTTGTTTTCTCAATTGGAAATTTAACAAGGCTAGAACAGTGAAATCTGATAGTAACGCCATAAAAATTGTGACTGTTGTTGATTTTTCTATTGCTGCCCAAGGAAAGGTAGAAAACAGCCAGATGGCAGAATTTGCAGCTGGGTCATTAGCCAAAATTGACAGGAGAATGGGTGGTAAAAATATTGCAGCACCTACAGTACCAATTGCCCAAACATAACGTTTAGAATTTTTCATCAGCAACATAAGTTGAGCAATGGTAGCGTAAATCAACATTAAACTCATGGATAAACCTAGAGTCAATATGATTTTGCCGAATTCAATATCTTGATGATAATCTCCGGGATAGGCTAAGACTGTAACTAATAAGGGTATGTAGGCAATTACTAAATTAATGAAAATTGCCAGAATTGCAGGGCTTTTTTCACCAAAAATTAAATCTTGCCAGATTGATTCATGAGGTTGATTTTGGTGTCTATATCTAGCCCAATCTTGGATTGTGGGACGGGGTGGTGACAGGAGAATAGTTAAACTGATAATTAAGGCAAAATTGACCATTGCCGTTAAATATACGACATCTAAAAATTGATGTCTGGGGGCAAAGTTCATTGCCAATCCTATGAACATGACCTGAGTAAAAGCTATGAAAAAATAGCTTTGAGATTTACTTAAAATTGTGGTATTTGGATTACGAAAACAGCGTTCCATTGCTTGCCAAATACCGTAACTACAAACTCCATAATTAATGAGATAAAATCCTACTAAACTGAGGAAGTTTTTGCCAATTGGGAAGTAGAAAAATGCGAGATTATTTAATGGTGAACCTTGGTATACATGAAACAGATTAGGGAATAGGTAATTGGTAATATCCCAAGGAGCAAAAAACCTAAACCAATTCAGAGGGTTGTTAATTTGATCATAAGAAGCATTCGCCATGATCATCGTCATGAACAACAAAACCAACAAACCACCACTTCCTAACCAGGGTTGAAAACTGCTGAACCAGCGACTGACTAAACCAAAAAGAAGTGCTGCACTGTAAAAGAACCCGCAGCAAGCAGCAAGAACAGCATAGTAACTAAGAATGTAACTGGAGGCAATGTTAGCAGAACGTCCAGCCCAAAAGTGTAAAGGAATGGCAGTGAGTACAAACAGATAAATTAAACTGGGTACACCTAACATTTTTCCAGCCAAAATACTGGTTTCTGACTGGGGACTAAGACGAATAAAATTGAGTGTGCCTCGATGTTCTTCTTTGGCTAAATCGCTGATTAATAGATAAGTACCTGCGATTAAGAGTGTAAAGATAAAAATTACACTGAATGTCAGAAAGTAGTATTCCCAGTGGTCTCGCCACCACATTTGCCAGTCAATTTGATCCAGAGGACAAAACTTAGATAGCTTAGTTTGTAAGTTCGCAATTTGGTCGTTGACATCCTTAAGTTTTGCCTGTAAATCAGGAATTATGCTGGTGTCTGATAGTTTAAGTTTAATTTGTTGATAATTAGCTAATTGTTGATTAAGTTGAGATTGTTGTTGGTAAAGCTGGTTTTGTTGTTGTTGATATGCTGGCCACAGACGGCAGTAAGAACCGCTGATAGAGTATTCGTCATTGGGTAAGTCGGCGAGTTGATATAGAAAAACTACTAACTGTAGTAATAAAGATGAAGCAACAGCTAGTATGACATTAAGAGGCTTAAATCGGCCTTTCAGTTCTCGAAAAAGTTGCGGGTTGAATTCACCCACTCTGGCTATAAAATTAATTAGCATGGTCAATACCTAGAAAGATTGAGAATTTTGAATTTTGAATTGTCTATGATGCTTGTTTGTGACCTAATTTCAGGAAAATAGTTTCTAGGTCTTCTTGAGTGCAGTGAAAATCGGTTAAGGGAATACCTGTGCTGATGAGCGATCGCAATAATTCAGCACAATCTTCCTGTGTACCAGAAAAATTCACTCGCACACTATTTTTGCTATGTATCACCTCCCACTCTTCCACCCAAGGATAATTTTGTAACTCACTTACCAATACATCTATGTTTCCCAAAGTGGAAATAAAAATTTGCTGTCGGGCTAAACGTTGATAAAGTTTTTTCAAGGAGGCGCTTTCTACCAAAAAGCCCAGTTCCATAATGCCCACAGAAGTGCATAACTCTGCTAAGTCGCTGAGAACGTGGGAAGAAATTAAAATTGTCATTCCCGCTTCTTGCAGTGCTTTGATGATTTCCCGAAACTGCATCCGTGCAATAGGATCAAGTCCAGAAACTGGTTCATCTAACAGCAGTAATATTGGTTCGTGAATAATTGTCCGGGCTAAACTTAAACGCTGCTTCATCCCCCGTGACAGGGTAGAAATCATGCTGTTACGTTTATTTCCCAATTGGATCAGTTCTAAGACTTCATGGAGACGTTGAGTGCGTCGTGGTTCTCGCAAGCGATATAAACGGGCAAAATAATCCAGGTAATCCCAGACTGTTAAATCATCATAAAGTGGGTAGTCATCGGGTAAATAACCAAGGTGCCGTTGGAGATTGGGGTTGCTTTTGTCACGCAGTAAGCGATGGTCCGAGGGACCCGCTACGCGAACGCCATTAATATATATTTCCCCTGTAGTTGGCTCTTCCGCAGCAGCTAACATTCTAATTAAAGTTGTTTTACCTGCGCCATTCGGTCCAATTAATCCATACACCTCACCCATCTGGATGTCTAAGTCAACATCGTTGACAGCAATGTGTCGTTCAAATTGCTTAGTCAGTCCACGGGTACTAATTGCTAATTCTTTTACCATAGCTGCTGAGTGGCGGCTTATATTTAATACTTAAGCTAACCTGTGTCTACAGCAGTTATAACTTTAGTTTCGGAAATGGAAACAAGTTTTAGTTAAATTTGAGCATGAACATGAATTGGAAAGATATGGGTAGCGATCGCCTTGACCAATTTTCCAGTATTTCCTCAAAAAAATAGGCAAAGCATCTGCCTTACCTAATATTAAATTTTGTCAATTTTTGTTATACAAACTTGACTTTCTGCTTCAATATCAACTTCTTTCAGATGGCGATGGTATGAAACTATGACCGTCATATTGAGATAAACTATTGACTGTGTAACGCTGTTCAGGAACTGCATATCCAGCTTCTCCAAAGGCTTGTAGGATAGCTTTATTGGTGTCAAAATAAACTTGCCAATAGTGGTTATTGTGGCAATAAGGACGAACAGCCAGAACAGAACCGGCTAAGTTAAAAGAGAGAATTTCTACATCTGGTGCTGGGTTGTCGAGAACGTTGGAAATTTGCCTAATTTTGGATTTTAACAGGGCGATCGCTTGATTATGATCCACATCATGAGCGAGTTGAGCCAACAAATCAACACGACGATAAGAATTAACTGAATAATTCTGAATATTATCAGCAAAAATTTTGTTATTTGCCACAATTGTCATCACATTATCTGGTGTATTTAAGGTAGTCGTAAACAGTCCAATTTCTACAACTGTTCCTGTGACACCACCAGCGGTAATAAAATCACCAACCTGGAAAGGTCGGAAAATAATTAAAAATGCCCCTGCGGCAAAGTTAGCCAGCAGTCCTCCCCATGCTGCACCAATAGCAATACCCACAGCAGCTAGTAACGCAGCGAAAGAAGTTGTTTCAACGCCAAAAAAGCCAAGAATCGCTACAATTAAAACAATTCTTAACGTCACAGAAATGATATTTAACAGATAAGTAATCAGTGTTGGTTCAATCTGTTGGTTTCTGAAGGCACGTCTTAATAACCTGATGCTAAACTCTATCAATCGCAGACCAATAAACAACAGGAGAACTGCACCAATTACTTTGAGTCCAAAAGTAGTTAACAGTGCGATGGCGACTTGAGAAATTTCTGGGAAATTCATAAATTAGTTTTATTTTTGAGTTTTTAATCAAATAAACATTCAACTAATTTCCACAAACCTCTGGCAATAGCTTAAACTGATTACTGACCGCTGACTGCTGAATGCTGATCTAAAAACTTTGCCATTTATTGACACTTAATAGGTATGATGGTAAGTCTGCCTAAACTTTTACATCATCTAACTGAAGCTATGACTCAAAACTACCGCATTACCTTACTTCCTGGCGATGGCATTGGCCCTGAAATTATGGCCGTAGCGGTAGACGTGCTAAAAATCGTCGGACAGCGGTTTGATATTGCTTTTGATTTTCAAACCGCCCTCATCGGTGGTGCAGCTATTGATGAAACTGGAGAACCTTTACCTGCAGCTACTTTAGATATGTGTCGCAATAGCGATGCAGTCTTACTTGCTGCTATTGGTGGTTACAAATGGGATTCTTTGCCCTCTCATCAACGTCCTGAAGCGGGTTTATTAGGACTGCGGGCGGGTTTGGAATTATTCGCTAATTTGCGTCCTGCCAAAATTTTGCCCCAATTAATTAACGCTTCCACCTTAAAACGAGAAGTTGTGGAAGGTGTGGATATTATGGTGGTACGAGAACTGACAGGGGGAATTTATTTCGGTAAACCCAAGGGCATTTTTGCCACCGAAACCGGAGAAAGACGCGGTGTTAATACAATGGTTTACTCTGAGTCAGAAATTGAGCGCATTGGTAGAGTCGCCTTTGAAACAGCACGGAAGCGTGGTGGTAAACTTTGTTCCGTAGATAAAGCCAATGTGTTAGAAGTTTCCCAATTGTGGCGAGAAGGCATGACTAAGCTGGCTGCAGAATATCCAGATATCGAACTATCTCATTTATATGTAGATAATGCCGCTATGCAGTTAGTCCGCTCACCTAAACAATTCGATACCATCGTTACAGGTAACTTGTTTGGGGATATTCTCTCTGATGCTGCTGCCATGCTGACAGGTAGTATTGGGATGTTACCTTCTGCAAGTTTGGGTGCTTCTGGTCCCGGTGTATTTGAACCTGTTCACGGTTCAGCCCCGGATATTGCTGGTCAAGATAAAGCTAACCCCTTAGCACAGATTTTAAGTGCGGCAATGATGTTACGTTACGCTTTTGACCAACCAGAGGCAGCAGATTTTATTGAAGATGGAGTGTTAAAGGTGTTACAACAAGGCGATCGCACAGGAGATATTATGTCTGAAGGCATGAATCTTTTAGGCTGTCAGGCTATGGGCAACGCGCTGATTCAAATCTTGGAAGCCAAATAATTTTCTGATTAAGGTTGAATATTTTCACATTTTTTGCTAAAAGTTTCGGATAAACTAAAAGCAAATCTATCAATCACACAAAATCAATAGTGTACGCTGCACAACCAGGACAGGCAAATTATTCTGCCCCAATAAACCACACGCCTTTGGTTGATCCTAATGTCATCAAGGCGGCAGGTCATATTTACTACACCTACTGTGAGGTACATCCCGAAATTATCGGGCAACCTTCAGGTGTAGCAATTAGTCGCCTAACCTATCGAGGGAAGGTGATTTTTACTCAAAACCCAGTGCTATTGCCCCAAGAATGTTTTGTACCATTAAATCAAATTGAATCGTATATGTATTAGTCACAGGGAACAGGGAACAGGGAACAGGGAAGAAATGAATTTAAAATTCAAAAATGCCTATTACCTATTGCCTCTTGCCTCTTGCCTCTTGCCTTTTTTAACTGATAACTGACAATATGGACGTTTTAATTATCGTCTCTGCGAGTATCATTGTCTTTGCTTTTGGTGCTTCTATTGGTAGCTTTGTCAATGTAGTGGTTTATCGCCTACCTGCGGGATTATCCTTGCTTTGGCCACCTTCTCGTTGCCCACAATGCTTAAATAGACTCAAAGCTTATGATAATGTTCCTGTGCTAGGCTGGTTATGGTTAAAAGGACGATGCCGTTATTGTCAAAGTAAAATTTCTCGCCGTTATCCTCTAGTAGAAGGGATAACAGGTCTATTATTTTTAATCATATTTTGGGTTTTTCAATTTTCCATTGTCACCATAGGTTATTGGGCTTTTTGCAGTTGGTTATTAGCCCTATCCCTGATCGACTGGGATACCATGACCCTACCCCATCCACTTACTAAGTCGGGGTTATTATTAGGCTTAGTATTTCAAATGGGATGCGGTTATTTGTTAGAACCTAGCTTTGTAGGTGTAATAAAATACCTAATAATCGGTATAGGTGGTGCAGTCCTGGGTATATGGCTATTTGATAGCATCTCAATTCTTGGTTCTCTAGCCTATGGTAAAGCTGTGATGGGTGGAGGTGATGCCAAATTAGCCGCCATGATGGGAGCTTGGTTAGGTTGGCAGCATTTACTCATAGCTTGCTTTATGGCCTGCTCCTTGGGAGTATTAGTAGGTGGAGGCGCAATTTTACTATCACGTCATAAAATGGGGGAAAAGATGCCTTTTGGGCCTTTCTTAGCTTTGGGCGCAGTAATCACTCTTTTTAGTGGAGAAGCTATTTTGTTCCACTACCTGCGTTTATTTCTGCCAGCAGCTTGAAATAAGAATCAAATTTAACTTATATTTTGCTCCTTGCCTTCTGAAAGTTGAATATCCCATTTCTTTAATATCAAATTTTAATGTCTTTTTTTCTGATCCTAAGAAACCTACATCCGCCATGACTGTAACTACCATTACTTCATCTGATCTTTATATTTTGGTAAGATTAACCTGTGACTTGTATTACCCTCAAACAACACTTTTGGCATTTGGTCAAGACAACTAATGCCACAAATGCTGACTACTGACAACTGAGTAATAAGCATCATGAATTGGGAGGAAAATTCATTTTCACGGGGATTTTGTATTTTCACACTTTGGCCGATACGTTGATATAATTAAGTCCCCTGACACGGTTAGAAAAGAGTTGTATTGGCAGAAGCACTTTTATTAAGCTATCAACCAAAAATACAAAATCAGGTCTGAATTGGTGACAAGCATAATTTGATGATGTATTCCCAAACTGAAAACATCATCCTCAATCAAAAATGCTCAATACCCATACAAGAAATGGGTAAGGTCAATCCAAAATCTAAAATCTAAAATCTAAAATTGCCCATTGATTGACCTGTATTTGACCTCATACCTACTTAAATAAGATAAAAATGGCAAACAACGAAGAATCACGCGGTTTAAAGTCTCTATTTGATTGGTTTGCAAATCGACGTAAATCAGGTTCTACCAATTTAGAACGCCAAGAACGGGAAATAGCAGATGGGTTATGGAATAAATGTCCTAAATGTGGCGTTTTAACTTATGCCAAAGACCTAAAAGCTAATCAAATGGTGTGTGTCGAATGCGGTCATCATAATCGGGTGGATAGTGATGAACGTATCCGTCAATTGATAGATGCAAATACCTGGAAACCCTTAGATGAAAATTTGCGCCCCACTGATCCTTTAGGATTCCGCGATCGCAAACCCTACAGCGATCGCTTGCGGGAAACCCAAGACAAAATCGGTTTAATAGATGCAGTAAAAACCGGTTTGGGTCAAATTAATGGTTTACCCATGGCTTTAGGAGTCATGGACTTCCGGTTTATGGGTGGTAGTATGGGTTCTGTGGTTGGGGAAAAACTCACCCGCTTAATTGAACAAGCCACACAACGCCGTTATCCTGTAGTGATTGTTTGTACCTCCGGCGGTGCGAGAATGCAAGAAGGAATGTTGTCCTTAATGCAGATGGCAAAAATCTCCGCCGCACTACAACGCCATCAAGATGCCCGCTTACTGTACATTCCCGTTTTAACAAATCCTACCACAGGAGGTGTTACCGCTAGTTTTGCCATGCTAGGTGATATTATCATCGCCGAACCCAAAGCCACCATCGGTTTTGCAGGAAGACGAGTCATTGAACAAACCCTGCGAGAAAAACTACCCGAAGATTTCCAAACCGCTGAAGATTTACTCAAGCACGGGTTCGTAGATGAAATTGTCTCCCGTACCCAGTTAAAGAATACCTTGGCACAGTTAATATCTTTACACCAACCAATGCCAACCACACCCAGTATGGTTTTGTGGGAAACTATGACATTGAGTTCTACCGGGGTAGAGTAGGCAGGAGGCAGAAGGCAGGAGGCAGGAGGCAGGAGGCAGGAGGCAGAAGGCAGAAGGCAGGAGGCAGGAGGCAGGAGGCAGAAAAATATACTCCCTGTTCCCTATTCCCTCTTAACTGTCACCTGTCACCTTTTCCCTAACAAATACCAACGGTATCAATGCTGCAAGTCGGACAATACTAGAAAGGGCAAATAAGCCTAATAAACCACCAAAGTGTGGAGATTGGGCAACAAAACCGCCAATGGTTGTTCCTAATGCACCAGTTACACCGGCAATAGCAGCTGCGATCGCAAAATAAATAGATTGATTTCTGACTGGGGTAATACCAATTTGCATATTGTTATTACATAAATCAACTGCTGCCCCAGTACCACCAATAAAAATATGTAATAGTGGTAGCCACAGCCAGATATCTAAATCATTGTTGCCAATTCCAAACCATAATAAAGGTGTAAGCGCAACAATAATTCCTGCAAATATCAAAATCGGGCGATTTCCTAATTTATCTGCTAACTTACCCCACAACACAACCATCAGTAAATTTGCCCCTGCTTGCAAACTGCTATAAACTGTCACCCAACCCACATCTAAATTTAAAGTTTCTAGCAGATAGAGATTAACAAAAGGGGCGCAAAGATTAAAAGAAAGCATCCATAAACTGAAATACAGTATAAATATCCAAAAATTAGAGTTTTTATGGAAATTATCAGTATTTAGCAATCCTAAATTCTCACTAGATTGGTTTTGGGAAATAGAGATTGTATCAGTAATTTCTGAAGATATGATTTTGTCATTGGCAGATAAATTACTAGTATAAGTATTTTGTAATTGGGGATTTATATCAATTTTAAAATACTGACATCCTAGACTAATAATCCCAAATAAAATTCCTACAAACAAAACTACACCATAACCTTGGAGAGTTCCCCCATACCAATGGGAAACAGCAAAACCAGCTAAAGGTACACACAATAAATTAGTTAAACTTGCAGCACTATTGCGGATACCAAAATATCTACCACGCAACTGTCGAGGAACAATTATAGCTAACCAACTCATCCAAGATGCGCTTCCTAGTCCACCATAAAGATGACTAAAAAAGACAATGAATAGAGTTAATATCACCAACTGTTGAGAATTTATAACTCCCCAACCTGTACCAATAATAGCTATTACTAAAATCAGCCATAATAGACGAGAAATTCCATAAACAAGTGCAGAATACTGAAAACGGCTAGTAGTGCTTTCTGAAATCAAAGCACCCAATGGCTGAATCATATTTACCAGCATGGGAATTGAAGCAAGCAACCCAAAAACTACTGGACTAGCATCCAATTCTACCAAAAAGTTACTAAGTAAAATTCCTCCAGTAGTAATAGAGAAAATTGTGGCAAAAATAGCATCTAAAGTAGAGGCTTGTAAACTGGTGCGGATAGCATTTTTAGGAAAACGAAAGCTAGATTGAGATTGAGAAGATAAGGCTGTTGTTATTGAATCAATTTGAGGAATTTCTAGATTTAAAGATGCAACTGTTTCTACTTGAACAGAGTCCATAAGTGATCGTCTATGACGAAATCGGCAAAATTTCAGTTAATGATAATGCTTTGTTATTCTATCTACGATTTCTCAATAAAACTTTATAACTGTTAAATATCTGTCTTGAGTTGCAGCATCCATAAATGAAATACTATGAGTAGTAACTAGCTAATTTATTGATTGTCAAGCGAACGCAAAAAAATATAGCAATCCTACCCCAATCGTGAGAAAATACGTAGATAAAAATCCTTGTTTTATAAGCATTTGAGGCTTTTTGAACTCTCACGTATCATTTAGGATTGCTATAATTTCTCATTCATTTAAATTCTGTGCAGATGAATTACTAAAATATTCTAAATTGAGTTTAAAATAATGCTCAATTTCTGGAAATTGACTATACTCTTTCAATAATATTTCTAGTTCTTGGGGAATTGGAGTCTCATTTGAAATACCAGGCTCTGTTTTCCATAATTCTTGCTTGCTTTTCCACTTTCGTATTTGTGAAGTATATTCACGTTTTACATGAATCTTATACTCCTTAAATTTATCTTCATCCTGAAGTATTTCTCTACTTAGAATCATACTATTTAACAGTGCAGATATAGTCAGCATATTAATTTGTTCTTTTAGACGACCTAGATTACCTGAAGTAACTATATATGTATTTTGATCTTGGTCTAATTCATAAATATTCAATATTTCATCTGTAATATGGTTTAATTTTCTGGAATATTTGGAAATTATATCTATATATTTAATGTCAAAAAGTCCAACTGATTTGAGACCAGATTCATATATATCATCTTTTTTTATGTTGTTAAACATCCTCTCAAGAGATTCTCTCTGTAATTTAGATATCCATCCTTTTATATTAATATTAAGTTTTTCAAAATCCTCAATGTGAGCTTCCATAGCAGCAATAAGTATCTTCGCTATTTTCTTTTGCTCCTGAGTTTTCCTGAATCTTTCTAAAGCTCTATTTCCAATATATAAGCTTATGACTGCTCCAAAAGTTATTAACGATTGTGCAATTATTGGATTTTTAAATAATTTATGTAAATCTGCTGGTAGATTGAGAAGAACATGAAAAATATATGAAAATGAAAATGGAGAAATTAAAAAAAGCACAGAAGGCAAAATAATAGGTCTAGCACTAAACCAGTTCACTGATACTTTCAATATATCAATCTCATAGCTTATCTTTATAGTTTGCCAAACTAACCATAAACCTATCAGAC
>NZ_LUFH02000067.1 GCF_001586785.1 Sphaerospermopsis aphanizomenoides BCCUSP55 | reverse complement strand
GTCGGTTAAGCACAAAAAATAAAATCGCGTAGGTTGGGTTGAGGAACGAAACCCAACATTGACAAGGGTTTGTTGGGTTTCACTTTGTTCAACCCAACCTACGAAAATCCTTAACCGAGCAGTATTGCACCCTAACTTAAATTATACCAAAGCTGCTTCTCCTTACTAATCACCCTCCCCTCATTCTCAAAACCAACATTTGATCACATTAACAACATACTTTTCACATCTTCTAAAGACATGGAAACACAATCTTTTTCCTCTTCTTTAGCATCTCTCAAATCTCGTAAATCTTCCAAATCTTCTAACAATTCCTTAATCTTTAAAAACTCCTCATAAGGTAATACAGCAAATTGTTTTTCACCATTTTTTATTAAAAACTCAGGATGTAATTCAATCATTTTTTAACCTCCCCTTACTCATAAGCTTTACTACGATGCTTAACCCTATACACGATTATAGTTTGTTCTTCTAATTCAAACAAAACTCGATAATCACCAACTCTTAAACGATATTCTGGCGTAAAATTTGTTAAGCGTTTCACATCTCCTTGTAAATCATCTTGCATGGCTTCAATTTTATTGATAATGCGTTCTCTTTCATTTACAGGAATTTTCTGTAAATCTTTAATCGCTTTGGGTTTAAATTCTATTTGGTACTGCACATATTTTAACCTTTTTCAAAACATTCAGGTGAGTCCATCCAGACCCACCCTAACCTAAATTATACCAAAGCCGCCTGTTCCTCCTTACTAATTACCCTACCCTCATCCTCAAAACCAACAATTTGATCAAAGTTCAAATACCGATACAAATTATCAGCAAAAGGATGGATTTTCTCACCCACAATATCCAAATATTCCTGCACATTAGGAAGTCTTCCCAACAACGCACAAACTGCGGCTAATTCTGCCGATCCTAAATACACTTGTGCGCCATTTCCCATGCGATTATTAAAGTTACGAGTAGAGGTAGAAAACACAGTTGTATTATCTTCCACTCGCGCCTGATTTCCCATACACAAACTGCATCCAGGAATCTCAGTTCTCGCTTTTGCACCTACGAAAACATCATACACACCTTCTACTTTTAATTGGTGTTCATCCATTCTTGTAGGTGGTGCGATCCACAACCTTGCTTTTACCTCTCCTGCACCTTCCAAAACCTTCGCAGTTGCCCGATAATGTCCGATATTTGTCATACAAGAACCTACAAAAACTTCCTGTACTGGATCATTAGCAACTTCCGATAATAACTTAACATTATCTGGGTCATTGGGAGCAGCAACAATTGGTTCTTTGATCTCGTTTAAATCAATTTCAATTATTTCTGCATATTCCGCATCTGCATCACCAGATAATAACACTGGGTTGGCTAACCATTCTTCCATTTTTGCCACCCTTCTCATGATGGTTCGCGCATCAGAATATCCCCGTGCTACCATATTTTTTAACAGGGCAATATTTGACCGCAAATATTCGGCAATGGTTTCTTCACTCAATTTAATTGTACATCCAGCACAAGAACGTTCTGCGGAAGCATCGGTTAATTCAAATGCTTGTTCTACTTTTAAATTGGGTAAACCTTCAATTTCCATGATCCGTCCAGAAAAAACATTTTTCTTGTTCTTTTTCTCGACGGTTAACAAACCTTTTTGGATGGCAACATAAGGAATAGCGTTAACAATATCTCTCAAAGTTATTCCTGGTTGCAATTCTCCTTTAAATCTTACCAAAACTGATTCTGGCATATCTAAAGGCATCACACCCAATGCACCAGCAAACGCAACTAACCCAGAACCCGCAGGAAAGGATATTCCCAAAGGAAAACGGGTGTGGGAGTCTCCACCTGTTCCCACTGTATCCGGTAATAACATCCGGTTTAACCAGGAGTGAATGATACCATCACCAGGACGCAAGGCTACACCACCACGGGAGGAGATGAAGTCAGGTAGTTCTTGATGGGTTTTAATATCCACTGGTTTGGGATATGCTGCGGTATGGCAGAAACTCTGCATTACTAAGTCTGCACTGAAACCTAAACAAGCGAGTTCTTTTAACTCGTCTCTGGTCATGGGTCCAGTAGTGTCCTGAGAACCCACTGTAGTCATGATTGGTTCGCAAGATGTCCCCGGACGTACTCCTGGCAATCCGCACGCCTTCCCGACCATTTTTTGCGCCAATGAGAAGCCTTTTCCGGTGTCCTGGGGTTGTTGAGGACGGATAAATAAATCGCTGGGTGCTAAACCTAACGCTTGACGGGTTTTGTCGGTGAGGGTACGACCAATTAATAGGGGGATACGTCCACCGGCGCGAACTTCGTCTAAAATGGTGTCAGGTTTGAGAGTGAAGGTTGCAATGACTGTTCCCCCTTTGGTAATTTCGCCTTTGTAGGGGTAAATTGTAATTACGTCACCGGTTTCCATTTTGGTGACATCGCATTGAATGGGTAATGCACCTGCATCTTCAGCAGTGTTAAAAAAGATAGGTGCGATCGCCCCACCTAAAATATAACCTCCTGCCCGTTTGTTGGGAACAAAGGGAATATCATTACCTAAATGCCATAATACAGAATTGATTGCAGACTTACGAGATGAACCTGTTCCTACCACATCACCGACGTAAGCTACAGGATGTCCTTTTTGCTTCAAGTCTGCAATGGTTTCTAAACTTCCCGGTTGACGGGTTTCTAACATTGCTAAAGCGTGAAGGGGAATATCAGGACGGGTGGTAGCGTGGGTTGCGGGTGATAAGTCGTCGGTGTTGGTTTCTCCGGGAACTTTGAAAACGGTAACGGTGATAGCTTCTGGAAGAGTGGGACGGGAAGTAAACCATTCTGCTGCTGCCCACGAGTCTATCACTTTTTTGGCGTAGCTGTTGGTTTTTGATAGTTCTAAAACATCATGGAAAGCATCATAAACTAGGAGAGTTTTACTTAATGCTTCCGCTGCTTTTGCTGCTACGGAGGAACTGAGTAAATCAATTAATGATTGTACGTTATAACCGCCTACCATTGTTCCTAGTAATTCTACTGCTTCTAGGGGAGAAACTAGGGGACTGGTTATTTCTCCTTTCGCAATAGCTGTCATAAAACCAGCTTTTACATAAGCAGCTTGGTCTACTCCAGGAGGAATGCGATCGCGTAATAAATGTAATAATAACTCTTCTTGTCCTTGGGGGGGATTTTTGAGTAATTCACATAATTCTGATGCTTGTTTTGCATCTAATGGTAGTGGGGGAATACCTAATTGGGCGCGTTCTTGGGTGTGTTGTTGATATTCTGCTAACATGATTTAGCTTTTCTCCTGCTATGTCTTGTTTTCTTTATTTTATTGTAAAGGAATTGTTACAGGAGTTACGAATGGACGGAATTTGTTAGAAATAACAATTTATTACTTTACAGATTATGATATTGGGTGAAAGGGTTTTATAGGTAAATTACGCATAATAGATGTTATACTTAGATAAGTAATCACGATGAAATTTATAACTTGATTATTTATGACACTTGAAATTCCTGCATTTAAAATTATTCAAAACGAGATACCTATGCTTGTTTTTATAACTAATGCAAAAACAATTTATGAGTGCTTTGACGTTTCCAGGAGAATTGATGACAAAAAACTAGGATATCAAAGATCATTTTCTAAAACCAGAATAAAAGAAATTAAAAATTATATCAATGGAAAAGGTATTATACCTAATTCTATTTTAGTTAATATTGATGAAGGCAAATTTGATTATCAAGAAAATAATAATTTACTCGTTTTAGAAGACACAAACTCTCTCGGTTTAATTATAGATGGACAGCATAGAGTTAACGGTTGCTATGATGCAAACCCTGATTTTCCATTAATGGTAATTGCAACTTTAGGATTATCTGTTAAGGATCAAGCAAGATTATTTGTCACAATTAACAAAACTCAAAAAGGTGTTCCAGCATCTCTATATTTAGATTTAATGGATTTATTAGATGGAGATATTGAAGATTTTGATGGAGAAGGAGTAACAGCAGAAAGACGAGCAAGAGAAATTGCTATTAGATTAAACGAAACAGATGAAAGTCCTTTGTATGAACTAATTAGAACAACTGGAGAAAGTGGTTTTGGAATATCTTTAAATGAATTTGTCAACCAAATTAAAGATTATGTAGAACCGCAAACAGGAAAACTTGCTAATTATGGTTTTGAACAGCAGTATAAAATTTTTGAAATATATTTTCGTGCTGTTATAGCAGTATTCTTAGAACAATGAGATAATCCTAAATCATATATTTTAAAAACCGTTGGTTTTGGTGGACTTATGCAAGCATTTTATGAGATTTTTAATGTGGTTATGCAAAAACACAAGATTTTTAATACTGAAAATACCATTAAAGTTCTGGAACTAATTCAAGACTTTAAATTTGATAAAGATCACTTACCAAGTGGTGGTGGTTTTAAAGCGCAAGAAAAAGTTGCTGAGATGCTAGAAAGCCAATTAAAAAAAGCAGTGAGAGATGAGTTTGTAGGGATGATTTCAGAGTAGTTTGAAGAGTAATTTGGTAATTTATATATGTGTCATTAAAATTGGACGAAGTTGATATTTCTTTTAGCAATTGTAGTAGCGATGCTAAAAAATCGTTTAAATATCATTTGACTAAGTTGTAGAAATCCAAAGAAGATTATGAAAAAGGATTCATTATTTCTAATGTCAATAATTACATATTGACAGATATAGAAAAACTACTTTCTAAAGCAGTTTTAAATATTTGTGCTGCTGATAATTTGATCAAACAAGGTTATTTTAGTTGGGGTTTTGTAACTTCATACTATGCTCACTTTTTCTTAATACAATGTTTAAATAGAACCTAGTTAAACTTTACCACTCGGGTATCACGTTTTATAGATTGTGTAGAAAATGATTATCAAAAAAAGAATCTTCATATCATAGGTATTGCTAACTCATCAGATGAACATCAAAGACAATTCAAACGATTTTTTGAAAACTCTAGTCATTTCAGAAATCGCAAAAGACTTGATAGGTACTGGAATATTGGAAGCCAATCGTTTGAACTATGTAACGAATCAGAAATTAGGAATAGAATTAATTATGAAATTCGTCAAGATGCTTTTTATGAATTAGATTTAGATATTTTAGAATATCAGAAAATAATTAGAGATAATCAATGTTCTCCTTTTACGAAATATAAAGAAAATTCACAAAAATTTGATAATTATTCACGACGTAATTTAAAATTAGCTGTAGCTAGATTAAGAATGTTAACTTATACATTAAATTTTATCGCTGTGAGAAATTTAGAATATCAAAGTTATTATCAAAGAAATATGAAAAATAGATTAAAAGCGATTGATGATAAATATCCTGATGTGAGTAAATGGATTAAAGAACTTTTTCAGCAGTGGTTAATTTTTGATTCAGAACTTGTAGAAGAAGATGTAATCAGTTAATCTCTGTTAAATAATCGTTCGTATCCAACAAATATTTCATGATAATTTAAAATCCTCTAAATCATCAAAAACACCCTTAGAATTAATAATTAGAGGAGTATCTTTTAAACAACCTGAAGTTTCTTCAAAAAAATTAGCAGGCCAACCTTTTCCTTTGGGTTTATTTTCTTGTTGAGAATTATCATTAGGTTTAACAATAATCGTAACTGTTAAATCAGCATTACTAATATTTACAGGAATATCTAAATGTAAGATTCCATCTTGTCCAACATGAGAATTTATAGTTATTGTTTCCATACAGGTTACAAAAAAGTAAACATATCATACAACAACACATTATACATCATATTTTTCAAAATTTCTCGATTCAATCCTGAAAATCCTCAAATCCTGGACATCCTGATTCTGACAATATGCTATAATCTACCTAATGATTTAAAAGTAAAATCAATGCTACAAATCAATAAAAACAAGGAGTTGTGAATAATGAACGTGAAAAAGGAAGAACTTAAAGCCATGATTCTCCAATTTCCTGTAGAAGAAATTAATGAATTAATTGCAGAGATTAGAAAAGCTTTGGAAATGAGAGAGTTTATGAAATCAGCAGAAACAGGATTTACAGAGTGGAATGATCCAGAAGAGGATATTTATAACGATGAAACCGAAGATTCATGAAATTTGGTTAGTTTCCTTTCCTTTTAGCGATTTAAGCAGTAATAAACTTAGACCTGCTTTAGTTATTGCTGTTCACAGAGAAGAAGTAATTATTTTGGGAATTTTCTCAAAAATACCTGATGGTGATTTACGAGATACTTGGGTTTTAGTCTCTGATCAAGACGATGACTTTCAGGAAACTGGACTGAAAAAAAGCTCAATTATTAGGAGTGATAAAATAGCAACAGTGAATCAATCTGTTTTTCAGAAAAAATTAGGTATCTTATTACCAATGTTGATAGATAAAGTCAATATAGCTTTAAAAAATGCTCTTAATTTAGGTAATTAAAGTTTTTCCCCATCATACCTAAAATGCGTAAAAAATAAACCCATCCTGAAAATCCTCAAATCCTGGACATCCTGATTCAGACAAAAGAAATCCAGAATCTCATATACAATATAAATAAACAAAATCCCTCTACACTTATCTTACCAATGACTGCAAAAATTAAACCAGACTGGGCTGGAGAAACCTTACTTTCTCAATTTGTCAACCTATTAATTAATACCAAACCCATCTACAGCTTGATGAAACAACAAGCAAGACAGGTACTAATTAAAACAGCAGAGAAAAACGGTGTTGCTTGGCGAAAAAATTACCAAAAACTAGAAGCTTCAGGAGTGAAAAACAAGCTGCAAGAAAATACAAATCCTAAAGTAACTTATCCGGATTATTACCAAGTTCCTTTCCATGCTTATGCTGAAGGAAATATGTGTTGGAAAGCAGCATTTGAAGCGCCCAGTGCAACCTATTCTATGGCTTTACGAGTATGGCCAAAAGAAGACATCACCTGGGAAACAGCACACCGCAGATTAAGATCTAGTTTTCACGAAGTTCTCGGAAAATACGTCACCCAAGATGTTAATGATATCCTCGATATTGGTTGTTCTGTGGGTATTTCTACCTTATCTTTGCATCGCTACTACAAACAAAAACAAAACCATCCCGTGCGTACAGTAGGTTTAGATTTATCTCCTTATATGCTAAGTGTAGCAAAGGAATTAGATACTTACAATGAAATATCCGAATGGATACACGCGCAAGCAGAAAAAACAGAATTACCCAGTGAGTCTTTTGACTTAATAACTCTTCAGTTTGTCACTCATGAACTTCCTGGTTTTGCGAGTAAAGCTATTTTCCAAGAAGCTTTGCGTTTACTCCGTCCAGGTGGGTGTTTTGCTATTGTAGATAATAACCCAAAATCGCCTGTAATTCAAAACTTACCTCCTGTATTATTCACACTCATGAAAAGTACAGAACCTTGGAGTGATGACTACTATATGTTTGACATTGAAGGGTGTTTAAAGTCGGTTGGTTTTGATGTTTTAACTACTGTTGCTAGTGATCCTCGACATCGTAGTATTGTAGCTCAAAAAAATAAATAATTAAAAGAAACGGTGCGTTAGATTGTATTAACGCACCCGACAGGAAATAAATTTATAAAATTTTTCCTGCACATAATTTAAACAACAAAAATTTCAAATAACTCCATCCTGCAAATCCTTAAATCTTGGATATCCTGATATGGCTTGCGCTTGGTGTTAGCTATCAGACAATATCACCAATAACAAAGTCAATTGAGATAATTGAAATTTTGTATAATTTACCCTCATGCTGGGTGAAAACTTGATTGTTGCGTGGTGGTAATTCATGAATTATCGCTACTGTTGTTCTGTTAGGACACGGTATTATTTACTTACAATCTACTGTAAGTATGTCTCTATGCTAACTCTCCTTAGCTTTTCTCAAAACCATCTGGAGTTTTTCACCACTGGGGATGTCGATGCGGTACTCAATAAAATTGATAGTTCTGACAACATTTGGTTGCGCTGTATTAACTTCCGCGATCGCACTGCAACAGCTAGAATTGTGAAGCATTTTGGACTCGATCCATCTCGTGTGAACATGATTTTTAACCATTCTCCTATAGGAATTGATGAAGATATAAAAGATTGTTTATTTGAGAGTTTTGAAATTTTGACACATCAAATAAAAAACAGGGAGTTTGAAGTAGCACGTGGCAGTATTATAGTTGGCACAAATTTTATTATTACCTTTGAAATTACCGAAATTAGAATATTCAGTATCTTAAATAATCATCTTCAGAAGCAAACTGTAGATATTAAACAAAGGGGAGTTGATTATATTTTATATCTCATTTTCAAAGATATCCTGAACAATTATTATAGTGTATTTAACTCTATTTCTAGACAACTCGATGATTTAGAAGATGAGGTGTTAGGTAATTTTGGTGATGAATTAACCTACAAAAAAATTGCCACAATGCGTCAGTCTACCCGTGTGGGAAGGCGTAATTTTCAAAGCATTAAGTCAATTCTAGTTATGATGAATTATGAAGATTTTCAATGGTTTTCTCAGCCAGTCAAGACACTCTTTAATCAAGAATTAGTTCATAATGTTGATAATCTCTGGCAAGAATATATTACTTTGAGAACTTGGATGTCAGAATTAATGGAAATTCAACGTGATAATGTTGCCAGCAAAACCAGTGAAAGAATTAATCGCCTAACTTTTCTCTCAACTATATTTTTACCACTTTCTTTCCTTGCCAGTCTTTATGGTATGAATTTCAAATATATGCCGGAACTAGAACAACCTTGGGCTTATCCCACTGTGCTTGGTGTGATGATATTAATTGTAATTGGGAGTATTGTATACGCCAAAAGACAACGTTGGTTGTAGTGTCTACCACACACTAGCAAAGCCCTTAAATCATCATGAAATTTGGATTTTATGGCACAGATATTCAGCAAATTGCCACATAATATAAAACTTTCGCCACCATTTGAATACAAAAAATTGTCAAGAAAGCATGATTGAGAGTTGCTAAATTTCACCGATATTGATAAGCTAAAACACCAATAAGATAAACTTTTAACCATAGGCCAATGCAAGATTAGGAGTGTTTTGTCGTGAACGCAGCAGAACGGACAACAAACTTTGAACTGACTAGTAAAATTGCGACTGTAGTTAATTTGTTCAAATTAGAGTTTCCTGATGCCAAATCTGATCTTAAACCTTGGAAGAATGATCCAGAAACCAGGGAATTAGTAGATCCAGATTCCATAGACATTGGTTTTCACTTTCCAGGAATTAGCAAATCTTGGCGTAGTCGCAGTGTTTTAATTCAAATCCGTTTTTATCAAGATCCTATAAATCAATCTTGGCGAGCAATTGGTGTTGAAGCCTCTGGATTTGATCATCGTGGTCAAGTATGGCGACTGTCAACAGTAGAACAATGGAATTTTGTTGGTGAATCTATACCTTCCCCTTTAGTTGCAGATAAGCTTAAATATATTTGCCGACAAATTCTAGAAATTTTTAACGTCAATTCGGCTTTATAAACACTTGATAAATAAAAAGTTGATTTTTGTCTGAAACACCACACAAAAATCAGCTACGTTAACAGAAAAAAGGTGAATAAATAATAACTGACAATTGAGTTAACAGCATAACAGAAATAACTGCGTTTTTCTGTCATAAATAAATTCTGCAAGTCAAAATTAATCAGTGCATACACATTCCCAGAGTGCTATCTACCACTAACACCACGCTGAGGAAAGATATGCGCTTTACCCCATCGGAGAAACCAAGAACCTTTTCTGTGCTATTTGCTGTTAAATGTGTCAGCTTTACGTTTTTTTTTGGAACTTTAATATGTTGTGGGTTCTATACAGGTTCTTTCATGATCTCTTATGTTACATCCAGCTTAAACACTATTCACCCTACCTTAATTCCTGGTATTAAAGACCAAGAAAAATGTCAAAAAACTGGTAGGGTTTGGCGTAATGATAAATGCTGGGATGAACAACATAATCCGGCATTTTGATAGCTATATTGAAATTATCATATCCCCGATTATTACAGAAATCAGGGATATCTTTACCAAGAAGACATAAAGTTCCAACCCTCTTTTTCTTGATTATTATCTTCTAAAGAATTTAAATTTTCATTTCCTTGCATTAAATTATCATATTCACCAGAATCAACCCATTTTAATAATTCTCCAGTTCTCATGACTATCCAAGAAAGTCTAGATTCTGTATAGCTTAATATTTTTGTTACCTGATCCAAACTATTAAAGTTATTGGATGCAAATTCACGAGACTGCATCACAAAATCTTCAATTACATTATTAGTTAAATATTCATCAGGTAAACCCCCTAGTTTCATCAGTGCAGTTGTAGCAATATTAATATCTTGACAGGCTAACAAACCTGCACGGTCAGCAGTTAATTTTGACATCGTTACCCAATTATACAAACCTAACTCAACTCCACTAGCAACTAAACCACCAATTCCCAATGTGGTACTACTTAATAAATTTTTTAAAGTCGGCATTACAAATGCCATTTGATGATATATCATGTGTTGACTCTTAATCCGAGCAACTTCATATCCGAAAATATAAAGTAATTCTTCTTCATTTAGCCATTCCATTGCTTCTAAATTCACACCAATAATAGGTTTTTCTACCCCGACAACGTAGGTTTGAATATAACCTGTGCCGCGAAATAAATACAATTCAGGTACAGGAGAAAGATCAATAATTTCACAAGTTTCTCCTAAAGCTTGATATAATTTAGGAAAATTACGATTTGTCACTCTGATATCACTACCCAGACTCTGTAATCTCAGTAGGCGATCAATACCATATTCGTTAATTTTTTTGAGTATTGGTGATATACCCGGCATTTTTTGTAAAGAAGCTAAAGCTTGTCGATCAAAAGGATGTTCGTAGGTTTTTGAATTTAATCCTGTTAAAATTTTTCTAGTCATTATTCTTTCAGCTTACTGCCAGTGAGATTATTGATATTATTCTCTAATACAACGTCACTTTTTTCTCAATGCAGTTAATAAAAATAGGAATTATCGGAATAATAAACCACAGAGGCACAGAGAACAGATAGAAATGAGAGTTTGAAGGAGATTTTGTAAAGTTATAAAAATAACAAAGACGTTCCCAAGGAACGCCTATAAATTCTACCAATAATTTAGAATTCATCAACAAATCCAAACTGATCAATATCTGTAAAGTCAGGATTTTTGAATTCTGAATTTTTAATTGATATTAAATATTCATCTGTTGTCTTTGATAAAGCGACCAGTACAAACCCTTCTGTTGCAACAAACCCGCGTGTGTACCCCGTTCAGCAATGATACCTTTTTCCATGACTAATATTAAATCAGCACGTTTCAAAGGTGCAAAACGATGAGCAATTAAAAACACGGTGCGGTTAGCAGAAACTTTCTGCAAGTTTTCTAATACTTGCTGTTCAGTTTCACTATCTAAGGCGCTGGTTGCTTCATCTAATATTAAAATGGGTGCAGAAGAAAGAAACAATCTTGCTAAAGCAATGCGTTGTCTTTGTCCACCAGATAAAGCTGTACCTCTTTCCCCAACATTACTTTCGTAACCGTAAGGTAATTGACTGATAAAGTCATGTGCTACTGCTAATCTTGCTGCTTCTACAACTTGTTCCGCAGTAATATCTGGGTTACCTAAAGTGATATTTTCCAAGATAGAACCATTAAATAAAAAGTCTTCTTGGAGAACTACACCGATTTGTTGTCTTAGGGATGCTAAATCACAACTTTTGATATCGAAACCATCTATAAGAATGCGTCCTGATTCAATTTGATAAAGGCGTTGCAAAAGTTTAGAAAGTGTACTTTTACCAGAACCACTACGTCCCACAATGCCTACAAATTGTCCTGGTTTGACATCAAAAGAAATTCCTTTTAATACAGGTTCGGTGTTAGGACTGTAGCGGAAAAAAACTTGCTCAAAATTAATTTCACCTTTTAAGAAGGGTAATACTAAACCTGTTCCTGCTTCAGCTTCTGGTGAGGCGTTGAGAATATCGCCAATTCGGTCTACTGATAATAGCACCTGTTGGAGATTTTGCCACAACTGCACTAGTCTTAATAAAGGCCCTGTGACTCTACCCGATAACATTTGAAATGCAATTAATTGACCAACAGTCAGTTGATGATCAATTACTAATTTTGCCCCAAACCACAATATTAACAATGTCGAAAAATTGGTGAGAAAGTCACCAATATTACTGCTAATATTTGAGGTTGTGGAAGCTTTAAACCCGGTGCGAATAAAACGAGCAAATAAGCCTTCCCAGCGTTCTCTGGCTACTGGTTCGGCTGCATGGGCTTTAACAGAATGAATACCTGTAACAGTCTCGACTAAAAATGATTGACTGTCAGCACTGCGGTTAAAAGTTTCATTTAACCAAGTTCGCAGAATTGGGGTAGCGACAATTGTTAAAGTCGCAAATAATGGTAATACAGCTAAGGCGACAAAGGTTAGGGGAATGTTGTAATAAAACATCAATCCCAAATACACGACAGCAAAAATACTATCGAGAATTACTGTTAAAGCTGTACCTGTTAAAAACTGACGAATTTGTTCTAATTCCTGGACTCTGGCTATTGTATCTCCCACTCTCCGAGACTCAAAATAAGCCAGGGGTAAACGCATTAAATGGCGAAAAAGTTGGGCTGATAAACTCAAATCTAAACGCCGTGCGGTGTGGGTAAAGATAAATAGCCGCAGAATACCCAGGACAGATTCAAAGATAGCAACTAATAACAGTGCGATCGCCATGACATCGAGAGTAGCTAAACTCTCCTGCACCATTACTTTATCAATGATAACTTGGGTAATTAATGGTGAAGCTAAACCCAACAATTGCAAAGTGAAAGAAGCCAGCAATACTTCACCTAATAATACCCGGTATTTCCAAACTGCGGGAGTAAACCAAGAAAGATTAAATTTTTCTTGTTTGGAAATTAATTCAGCTTGCCATAATTGTCCATCCCAATAAGTTTCTACTACTGATTGGGTTAAATATTCACATTCTAAATTGAGAGGATTGGCAATAATTAAACAATTACCTTTCATCCCATAAGCGACTACCCAACTACTATTAGAATCATATTTCCACAGTAATAAAGCCGGAAAAGATAACTGTCTTAATTCACCCCAACTCACCTGCAACTTCCGTAAAACAAGCCCTAACTTTTCCGCTGTTTCTATTAAATTTTTTGGGCGTTGTCCCCGCAGTTGACGTTGCACCCATTCTAGTTGCACAGCATTATTTAAATACTGCGCCACCATTGTTAAACAAGCAGCCGCAGTATTTCCACTTGTGACAAAAGGATAATTAGAAATTACAGGTGTCGGTATGGTAGGTGATAGGTGAGAGGTGACAGGTGACAGTAAAGAATATGAAGAAGGTGAATAAGAATTTTCTTCTTCTCCCCTCTTTTCTCTGTCACCTATTCCCTGTTCCCTGTCACCTCTTTTGTCACCTTGATATGTCCAAAATTCATCAATTTGGGGATGAGATAATTCTCTCCACAGTGATGAATTCCAACACACAATTACTACTTCTTTACTAGCAGCTACGGCTTTACAATCAGTAAATAATGCTTGTAAATCACCAAACCAATCACCAGCTTGTAAACTTGCTACAGGTTTACTCATTTCATCCCGTAAACGGACTTTACCTGTAACAATAAAAAATTGATAACCTCCAGTGTCTTGTGACCAAATTTTTTCGCCAAGTTGGTATTGACGAATTTCTAATTGATTTTTAAATTCCGTTTGTTGTTCAGGAGTCAACCAGCATAATGGCGGTTGATTCCAGGGAATAGCATCTAGCACATTTACTTGTAGAGGTTGATTATTCAGAATATTTAGCTCACTTGTAATTTCACTGTCAGGTTTTGAATTTTCTCCCCTAGCCATTTTTCAAATATCTCATTTTGTAGTGATTGTTTTAGTGGTGTATTTTCTAAAGATGCAGGTAGAATGTTTTCTAATCTAAATAAACTAAAACTTCCTTCTATTTCGATTGGCCCTATTAATTGTCCAGGAGTTGCAGCATCCACAGCCGCCCGTAACATATCCGGTAAACTACCCCGACTAATTGGACCCATCATGCCATTAAAAACACGCTCATCTGCCAATGAATACTCTTTGGCTAGTTGTTCAAAACTGCTTCCTTCTTCAATTTGAGTTTGCAGTTCTTCTGCTAGTTCTCGGTTATCAACCATAATCCGAGAGAGTACCACTCTATCTAAATAAATCTTCCTTTCAATGAAGTATTCTGGTAGTTTTTGCTCAGTAATTAAGGCTTTCAGTTTTTCTAATTTGAAGCTAAAGCTAACTGAAGCGTAAAATGTAGGGTAATCACTACCATTATTTTTTAACCATTCTTGGAATTGTTCAGGGTCTGTGAGTTGGTTTTTTAACCGATAATCAATAATTGCTTGTTCAATTAATGCCGTACTAATCTCTATATCATTTCGGGTTTCTATCTCTTTTTCTAATATGTATTGACGCAGAACATCACTAATAAACTGATTCAGCTTACCAGAGACTTGTAAATACTTAACTACTTGATAGAGGTCGATTTGCTCGTCATTGATTGTAAAAAATGATGAAGATTCCATGAAATAAATATGAGGAAAACACTAAATATCTCTACAGGTTTTCCATTAAATAATAGATAAAACAGCAGGAAAATATAGTTCGTAATGATAAAGATTTTATGAATTAGATAGGTGAAAAATAAATAATTATAAAATTAACATGAAAACATTAGTAGTGAGTGTATTTGATTACCAAAATTTTAGTATATTTTGATGCAATCAACTATAAAAAAAACAGCAAATGTGCTGCTCAATAAATTTGGTTTTTAGTAAACTTTTAAACAACTAGCATTTGCCAAAGTAAAGCCAGAATAATCGCGGTAACAGCCCCAATTAGGGTATTTAAGATGTTGACAAGTTCGTTGGTAAGCCAAGTATATTTAGATTGCAATGTTGCACCAATGACACTTTCTAAATTAGTAGCGATAAAGGCTGCAATTACACACCAGATAATTCCTAAGATATCTATTAAATTTACACCCCAACCTACGAGAGCGATCGCTACTGATCCGACAACACCCGCTAAAGTCCCTTCTAAACTCACCGCCCCTTCAGTTCCTCTAGCCACAGGTTGCAGTGTCGTAATCAAAAAGGTACGCTTTCCATAGGCTTTACCCACTTCACTCGCAGTCGTGTCCGATAATTTGGTGCTAAAACTCGCTACATAGCCCAAACACAGCAAAAACTTCCAATCAGGTACAAGCAACACTCCCACCGCACACACAGCCGCAATTAACGCCGAACCCCAAACATTTTCAGGACCCCTAGCACCGGATCTTTTTTCTGCAATTCCCGCAGCTTCCTTTTGCGCCATCCCGATGCGCGTTACTCCCGAACCAACAATAAAATAAAACACTACTACTAAATAACCAGGCCAACCCAGCGTTCCCCAAACAATTACACCCAATAACCAAGCATGGAAAATTCCCGCAGGAGTTAGTAATTTTTTAGGAATAATTGCTACTATCCCCAATAAAATGGCGTTTAAACCTGCACCTATGATCCAGGGGTTGATGTCATTAAGTAATGATAGCATGATTAAAAAATGATAGTATTTTCAGTTTTTTATGATACTCGAATTTCAGAGTAGGGGTTTAGCAGTGCTAAACCCGAACAGAAATCAACATTACCATTTTACGTAGGGCGGACGTAATTTTTTAGGTAATCCCAAACAACTAACAATTTGTGTTTGTAATTTAGTTGATGGAGAATATCAGATTAGTAAGTTTAGGGAAAATGACCAGATTATTTCTCAAACTTTACCAGAATTAAACTTAACTGCAAATCATATTTTTCAAGTTGGAACAGTTTAGATTTGCAGTTAATGCAAGGTTATTCAGCTTTTTTCTTACCTTGCTGTTTCATAGCTTGTTGCACTACTTCAATATCTAATTCTAGTGCTTCCGCAATTTGTTCTACACTCAAACCCATTTTCAAAAGACGAGGTATGGTTTTTAATTTTGTTGCTAATTCTGTCTCTTGCTCAACTTCTTCCTTAACTTCTTGATAAAATCGAGTTTGTCGCCATTCTGTTAATCCAAACATTGCTTCTAACTCCTGACGGGTATAGGTGGAAAACTTGTAATTTAAGATTCTTTTCTACCTTGCTGTTTTATTGCTTGTTGTACTAATTCAATATCTAATTCAAGTACACGAGCAATTTGTTCTACATTTAGTCCCTCTTCTAAAAGTCGTGGAATCGTTTCTAACTTAGTTTTTAGCTTAGTTTCTTCCTGTACTTCTTCCTTAACTTCTTGATAAAATCGAGTTTGTCGCCATTCTGTTAATCCAAACATTGCTTCTAACTCCTGACGGGTATAGGTGGAAAACTTGTAAATTAGCATCCTTTCTACTAATTCTAAAAGATAACGACTCTTGGCCGCATCTGCTTGTTGTACTAAACTGATTAAACTTCTCGCTGTTTCTACTGCTTCATCTTCTGGGGAAACTACTAATTTAATAATTCCTAAACCAATGGAAGATGATGTATCTGTTAATTCATCTAAATAAATTACATGAATTTGTCCATTTTGCAGTGAAGTTTGATAAGCAAAAGGGATACCTGGATCAAGACTACGTTTAGCCCACAAAACTACAGCTTGCCATTTCTTATCAGGTTTATACTGGTTTAAATAGAGAAATACTTCAGTAATTAATCGCCAGTATAAATTATCATCATCTTGAAATTGAACTTCGACAAAATAAATAGGATCTTCTGGGTATTCTATTTTGGGTAGAAATACACCATCTATGCGTCGTGCAAGTTCTTTTATTTCCACTGATGAAAATTCATAGTGTGTAGCTAGTTGGGGTGGTTTTTCCAGCAGTTCAAATAAGACGCTGGGGAGATTTTGCAGGAGGGTGTAAAATATGGTGTCTGTCTTCATGTTTGGTAAGAAGCAGAGTATGAACTTCTGTAAGTTTACAATGACTCACTGCGTAAACTTCTCACTACCTAACTATTGTTAAATTAACCGATTTTTTAGTTCTTGAGGTGACAGCACTAAAATTGGTGAACCTTCAAATCCACTCGCATCACGAGTAACAATTGCTTCCAATCCCCATTTAATCGCAGATGCTACTTGTACCGCATCTTCAAAGTCAGCTAATTTTAATTCTATAGCTTGCTCAAGCACTCCGCGATCTACTGCACAAACCTCCATTAATTCTAACAATTGAGTTACTGCTGTAATTGCAATTTCAGAACTTTTAGTATGTCGTCCAACCAAGTAATGCACATCTGTTATTGTTGTCGCTGAAATAAATCCTTCAATTTGTCCTAATTCAACTGCTTCTAGTAAAAATGCAGCATCAGTTACAAAAGGTTCACGCGCTAACAAAGCATCTAATAAAACATTCGTATCAAATAGAACTTTCATTATAAATATTTTTGCGCCAACCTTTCATTTAGTAAAGCTTTCACCTCTTCATCTGTAGGTGGTGCTGTGTCTGTTTTGGCAATACCAATTAAACTTGCAGCTAAACCTTTTGGTTTTGTGGCTGAATGTGTTTTTGGTAGGAGAGAGCGAGTTAAGATATTGATTAATTGTCTACGTTCTTCAACAGATAATTTTAGTGCTTGATCTTGAAGTTCATGTAACGTCATAATAATCATCTCTAAATATATAGCACTATTTGATCTTAATATATTGGAATGGCGTTATAGTAAAAAACTTCAAAAACTATTTTCATAATCAAAAATTATCAACCCCTTCAATAACAAAGACTCCTTCAGGAGTCCTCGCCAAAAAATAAATTAAATTTTGGTATTCAGAACGTCTTTACCGGAATTCCTCGACCTTTAAGGTAACGGGATGTCATGTTTAAACCATGTCTTCTGCATCCTATGTATTTATTATAGTTAATAAAGTGGGCTTTTTGTGAAAATGCGATCGCTTGACAATTTACCCAGTCCTCATAAAAATGGCGATATCACTAACACTGATATCTATCTCTTATATGGTTATGGTAATACGTTCCCTTAGAATCAGCTAATAACAAACCTTCATATATATGTTTTGGAACATTACAGAAGTCGTATGTTCCTCTGTTAGTGAATTGAATTTTCATACGCCTAGTTGTTTCATCATATCCAACAGCACTGATGGCTCTTGATCTTACTGGCTGCATATTCATTTTGTTATCTCCATCGGGATGAATAAAAACTATTCTTTAGTATACACATATTTTCTCTATCAGATACCAAATATGGATAAGAATTTACGCAGATCAATTAAACAGGATGTATCACTAACGAGAATTTGCATCTGATAACTGTGGTCCCTTCAAACCAACTTCTACTTTTTCCACCTTTGTCCGCAACAGTTCTGAAGCTGTAACCAATGAAATCAAATCTTCAGCTAAAGCACGATAACACAACCTCTCAAAACGTCTCGGTTGTTCATACTCACCCCTTTTATTTTCAGGTTCTAATTCTTCTGGTTCTTGAGTACGCCAATTTCTCGCCACAGATTGAAACATATAGGTAAGAACAGAAGATTCAATAATACCAATGTCCCGTAAACGTACAAGTAAAGCTGCACCACTCACCCGGTACATTCTTTTCAGGTAAATCAATTCTTGATAACCTAAAGAATGGCGATGTTTACCTACTTCCTTTTCCAAATGAAAACGAGGCATCAAAAAAGCTCCCGCAAATCTAGTTGCTGCTTTTTCTTCATCTTTTGCAGATAAATATTGAGGATCAATCAACCGATGACATAATTCATGAGCAAGGGTTAGTCTTCTGCGCTCCAATGAACATTTTTTATTAACAACAATTACGGGTAAATCACATAAACCTGTTGGTCTTTTTACCAGACAAGTAAAACCAGAAACCGTTTCTGGAAGATCAACTATGAGAACCTTTAAACCTTTCTCTTCTAAAAGTTCAGTCATATTAGGAATGGGATCAAAACCTAGTTTCCAATCATTCCGTAAACTATTTGCTAAGTCTTCTGATTCCTCAATAGAATGAATGGTTTTTAGTTGCTCAAAAGGCTGTTTCCAATTATTACCTTCCAGTTCCAAAATCTGCTCAATTTGCAAGTATCGTTCTACCCATTCAATCACTTCTGTTTCTACACGGGCGCGATCTTTTGCAGTGGTACTTGCTTTGGTACGAAAATCAACAGCAGTTAGTTCAATTCCTTGGCTATCCATTAAGTAAGCCAAAGTCACTCCTAATGCTTTGCTTAGAGCAATCAAAACATCAGAACTAGGAGTCATTTCACCACGTTCATATTTACCTATAGCTTGTGCGGAAACTTTGCCACCCATAGCTTCGGCTAAACCACGCAGTGAGTAACCCGCTTTTTTTCGAGCTAGTTTAATACGAGTGCCAATCATTACGGTAGTTAGTTTACAAATTTGCGTTAGTATATTTATTGTAAACCAAAAATTTAAAATATAGTTTATTTACCTGAAAATAGTTGTACCTTCTAACCCACCCCCACGATGAACCAAACCATATTTCACCTCGCCTTCCCTGTTACCAATATCCCCCAAACAAAAGCCTTTTACGTTGATGGCTTAGGCTGCATCCCCGGAAGAGAAAACCCCCACGCCTTAATTCTCAACCTTTACGGACATCAATTAGTGGCACACATCACCAAAGAACCTTTAACACCTCAAAAAGCTATTTATCCCCGACATTTCGGTTTAATTTTCACTCAGGAGAAAGACTGGCAAGAATTACTAGAAACCGCAAAAACCAAACAATTAACTTTTAGAGAAGAACCTAAAAGCCGTTTCGTTGGTTCTCCCCTCGAACATAGCACTTTCTTTCTAGAAGATCCATTTTACAATTTAATGGAATTTAAATATTATCGCCATTCAGAGGCAATATTTGAAAATTCTCAACATACCCAAATAGGTGACACTTGATATCAAATATAAAAAACCGAGCAAATCCTACCTTTTAAATTTTGAATGTTTAATTGGGTTTAATGGGTTCTGCTAAAGCTGCTGCTACTGCTGACAAACATTTTGAATGTATCAACATCCAAGGATGGAGTACAACTGGTAAAATAACTTCTTTAGCAAATGGCAATTGCGAACTTTTAGGAGGTAAAATCATCAAATCATAAGGTGTCCAAATAGATGTAAAATTCAACTCCTTTAACATCTCCATATCAGAATTTAAATCTTTCAAAAAATCACTATTCGGACGCATCTGCACAGCACCAGCTAACCATGTACCATAAGCAATTATTGTTCCCTGATGAGGTGAGGAAATAGTAATAAACCGCTTTACTCTATCTATTCCCCCCAATCTTTGAATATAATAACGGCTGACAATTCCCCCCATACTAAAACCCACCACATCTAATGGTTGTTGTGGTTCAAAGGTAGCAGCCACATAATCAGCTACCTGCTGTGCTAACTTCTCCAGAGGTACAGCACCATTATTCGGTAACAAATTCAAAGCATAGACAGACCAACCACGTTGTCTGAGGTAAAATGCCATTTTGTTAAAAACAGCCTCAGTGTCATTAATACCATGCACTAACAAGACAGGATGCTGTTTATTTTCAGTATTCATCAATATTCTATCATCACAACTCTTCTGAAAATTTAACTGGGTAGAGCGCCTCTTAGCAAACAAACTATGACAGTTTTTGTGCCGATATTCCGCAAATAAGTGTAAGAATTCAGGAGTCAAGTCGTGCAAAATAAATTTTATATTTAGGAGAGGGAACTCTTAACAGGTAACAGGTAAGGAATACAGACATTTTGGTTTTCAATCAATATGTTAAATTAATTTTGCCTGGGTACTTATAATATAAAACTATATTTGGGGTGTATGTAGTTTACAATTACAAATATTTTACTTAACAAAAAACATACTTTTACTATTTAAGTATTGACATTTTGCACTACATTTGTATTACAGATTTTGGGCATTTCAACCTGATTTTTCGCTGATATTTTGGGCAAGCCTAAATGTAGACACTTCATTGCCAACAGCCTGAGACGGCGCATTTTTGTTAATACACAAAAACCTATATTTGCCAAGCGGATAATTCCTATACTTGCTAAAAAATAAATACTGATTATGGTTATAAAAATTAATTAGAGCTAAGATGTACGCGAAACATTCAGCAAGAATGCGTTTACAAACTTATCAACAAAAAAACTATGCCAGGAAGTACATTGTTAACGGCTGAAAACATTGGTGTTCTCACATCATATAACTACAATGACTCTATTAGCAGTACAAGTCCATTAGATTATTACAAATTCTCACTGACCAGCACAAATAATATAACTTTACAGTTGAGTGGAGTCACACAAAACTATCTTGCTGCCACAATCATTTACGATAGCAATAATAATGGCATCATTGATACTGACGATGACATTTACTACGATTACTGGGGTCCGAGTCGTACCAGTCCAGTGATTAATGCCACATTAGGAGCGGGGAATTACTATATAGAAATTTCCCAATACTACGACTACTCCAACAGCAACTATTCCCTACAATTATCAGCCACATCTGCACCACCTTCAATTGCTTCTAATCCAGGAAATACACTCGGAACTGCTTACAATCTTGGTAATTTAACAGGGACTCAGACAATCACAGAATTTGTTGGCAGTGCAGATAGATTAGACTATTACAAATTCTCCCTGACAAGCACAAATAATATAACTTTAAAGTTGAATGGAGTCACACAAAACTATCTTGCTGCCACAATTTATTACGATAGCAATAATAATGGCTTAATTGATACTGACGATGACATTTACTACGATTACTGGGGTCCGAGTCGTACCAGTCCAGTGATTAATACCACATTAGGAGCGGGGAATTACTATATAGGAATTTCCCAATACTACGACTACTCCAACAGCAACTATTCCCTACAATTATCAGCCACATCTGCACCCCCTTCAATTGCTTCGGATCCGGGAAATACACTCGGAACTGCTTACAATCTTGGTAATTTAGCAGGGACTCAGACGATTACAGAATTTGTTGGCAGTGCCGATAGATTAGACTATTACAAATTTTCCCTCACAAGCACAAATGACATTTCTTTACAGTTGAGTGGAGTCACACAAAACTATCTTTATGCCACAATTTATTACGATAGCAATAATAATGGCTTAATTGATAGTGGAGAACAAGTTTACTCTAATTATGCTGGTCCTACTCGTAATGTTCAAACTACCCAAACCTTGCAAGCAGGGAATTACTATGTAGGAATTTCCCAATATTACAACTACAGCAATAGCAACTATTCGCTAACGTTAGTTAATATTACCAATCCAAATCCCACCAGCACTGTTACCCTAGCTGTATCTCCCAGCAGCGTTACGGAAAATGGTACAACCAACCTAGTTTATACCTTCACCCGCACAGGTAGTACCACCAACGCCCTCACCGTCAACTACAGCATCGCAGGTACAGCAACTAGTACCGACTATACAGGTGCAACACCCGGAACAGGCAAAACCATTACCTTTGCCGCAGGTTCAAGTACCGCAACCCTAGTAATAGATCCCACAGGGGATACCATTGTTGAATCTAATGAAACCGTGGCTTTAACCCTAGTTTCAGGTACAGGTTACACCGTTGGTACAACTACAGCGGTGACAGGTACTATTACTAACGATGATGTAGCTTTACCCACCATCACCCTAGCTGTATCTCCTAGTAGCGTTACGGAAAATGGCACAACCAACTTAGTTTATACCTTCACTCGCACAGGTAGTACCACCAATGCCTTAACCGTTAATTACAGCATTGCAGGTACAGCAGCTAGTACCGACTACACAGGTGCAACACCCGGAACTGGCAAAACCATCACCTTTGCAGCCGGAAGCAGCACAGCAACCTTAACAATCGACCCCACAGGTGATACCACTGTTGAATCTAACGAAACCGTGGCTTTAACTTTAGCTACAGGTACAGGTTACACCATTGGTACAACTACAGCGGTGACAGGTACTATTACTAACGATGATGTAGCACCGTCTGTCACCATTAATCTCAGTGCAGACCAAACAATAGTTGAAGGCTTAACCAGTCCCCAAAACGTCCGGTATACCGTTACTCTTTCTGCTGCCAGTAGTCAAACTATTACTGTTAACTATACAACTAGTAACGGTACAGCTATAGCCGGTTCAGACTACACCACCAAAACCGGAACATTGACCTTTGCCCCTAATACTACCAGTCAATTTATTGATATCCCCATTATCAATGATGCCAATAATGAAGCCAATGAAACCTTTATCTTCACGTTGAGTTCTCCCACTAACGCTAGTTTAGGAAGTAAAACCACTGCTACCACAACTATTACTGATACCCTCAGTGCTTCTGTCACCACAACTTTAGCCGCAGGTGTGGAAAATCTAACTTTAACGGGAACAACAGCTATCAACGGTACAGGTAATGCTGGTAATAATGTCCTTACGGGTAATACTGCCAATAACGTTCTTACAGGTGGAAATGGGAATGATACTTATGCTTTTGTTGCCAATTCTGCTTTAGGAACGGATACGATTACAGAAGTAACAACCGGGGGAACGGATACTCTTGACTTTACTGGAACTACTGCTGCGGTGAATGTAAATTTAGGTGTTGCTACTACACAGACAGTCAACAGTAATCTCAAACTCATTCTTTCTGCTAATAATGTGATTGAAAATGCTACAGGTAGTGCAGCAAATGACCGTATCACAGGTAATTCATTAGGTAATCTGTTGGTTGGTGCGGAAGGAAGCGACCTCCTGCAAGGATTAGCAGGAAATGATATCCTGTCGGGAGGATTAGGTGATGATTTCCTCAATGGAGGAGTGGGTAATGATGAATTTCGTTTCCAAGGAAATGGAGTTTTTAATGCTAATTTAGGTGCTGATTACATCACCCTATTTGAAGTCGGACAAGATAAGATTGCACTTAGTAAAGCTACATTTAATGCTATTACTAATGCTGCTGGACAAGCATTAACCGACTTTGCTGTAGTGGCAAATAATGGATTAGTAGATGCTAGTAATGCTCGCATTGTTTATAGTCAAGAAACTGGCAGTATTTTCTATAACCAAAATGGTAATGTTTTGGGTGCAGCTTCAGTGTTTGAATTTGCTTATTTGGGAAATCCTGATGCCACTCTGAGTAGTAGTGATTTTCTGGTGATTGCTTAACTTCTCTCTGCGTCTTTGCGCCTCTGCGTAAGATAAAAAAAGGTGGGCATTGCCCACCCAACCTTATATATATATAAATATTGATGACTAATTAAAATCACGAAAGTTACAGGACTTACGCAAAATACCTCTCAAACCCTCTTTCCTTTGTGTCCTTTGTGTCCTTCGTGGTTCGTTCTTTCGTAACTTGTGTGTAAGTCCTAAGTTATTAAAATTAATTACATCGAATATATGAATTAGCAAATTCCAGAAACCCCTAAACCCTAAATCAGAAGACACTACCCTAGAGAAAGAACAAAACCGCTAAAATAGTACCCTAAAGAAAAATCATGAAAATGGTAATATGACCACAGCCACACCCGTAAAAACAGAATACGAAGCAATTATTGGTTTAGAAACCCATTGTCAACTCAGCACTAACACCAAAATCTTCTCCAACAGTTCCACCGCATTTGGTGCTGATCCTAATACCAACATCGACCCGGTGTGTATGGGTTTACCAGGAGTGTTACCCGTACTCAACGCCAAAGTTCTAGAATATGCAGTCAAAGCAGGTTTAGCATTAAATTGTCAAATCGCTAGATATAGCAAATTTGACCGTAAACAGTATTTTTATCCTGATTTACCGAAAAACTATCAAATTTCTCAATATGACTTACCTATAGCAGAACATGGTTGGATAGAAATAGAATTGGTAGATGATGCGGGAAACCCCACCCGCAAACGCATCGGTATTACTCGTCTGCACATGGAAGAGGATGCGGGAAAACTCGTACACGCAGGAAGTGACAGGCTTTCTGGTTCTAGTTATTCTCTCGTAGACTACAACCGCGCAGGTGTACCCTTGGTGGAAATTGTTTCTGAACCTGACTTGCGTACTGGCCAAGAAGCGGCTGAATATGCCCAAGAGTTGCGCCGGATTATGCGCTATCTTGGTGTCAGTGATGGAAATATGCAAGAAGGATCTTTGCGTTGTGATGTGAATATTTCCGTCCGTCCTGTGGGACAAGAAAAATTTGGTACGAAGGTGGAAATCAAAAATATGAACTCCTTCAGTGCCATTCAAAAGGCGATAGACTATGAAATTGAACGCCAAATTGCCGCTATTGAAGCTGGGGAAAAAATAGTTCAAGAAACTCGTCTGTGGGAAGAAGGTTCACAACGCACCAGCAGTATGCGGGTTAAAGAAGGTTCTAGCGATTATCGTTATTTTCCTGAACCTGATTTAGCACCTATCGAAGTTTCTGATTTGCAGTTAGAAACTTGGAAGAGTGAATTACCGGAATTACCCGCACAAAAACGCCATCGTTATGAAAACGAGTTGGGACTTTCCGCCTATGATACGCGAGTCTTGACAGAAGATAGTTCGGTAGCTGGATATTTTGAAAGTGCGATCGCAGCTGGTGCAAATCCCAAAGCAGCTGCTAACTGGATCACTCAAGATATTGCTGCTTACTTAAATAAACAAAAACTCACAATTTCCGAAATCGCACTGACTCCTGCTAACCTTGCAGATGTGATTACTCGCATTGAAAAAGGTAAAATTAGCAATGCTCAAGCCAAAGAAAAACTTGTAGATTTACTTAATGGTGTTTCTCCTGAACAAGCATTTGCAGGACAGGAATTAATCAGTGATCCTACTGTACTAGAACCCATTGTTGATGAAATCATCGCTGCTAATCCCCAACAGGTAGAAAAGTATCGTGGTGGGAATACTAACCTCAAAGGTTTCTTTGTCGGACAAGTGCTGAAGAAGACAAACAAACGTGCTGACCCCAAACTAACTAATGAATTAGTAGAAAAGAAACTGAATGCCTAGCACTCAAGAAAGAAAAGAATCAATGGTTTAAGAGTGGAAAATGGGTAATACCCCTCATGCTTTGGGTGCTATACTTTGCTAGTTAGATGCACCCTGATGATCTGGAGAGCTACTTAAGTGGCTCTCTTTCTTTAAGAGAATTTACTGCTGTTTTTAATTCATTTATGAAGAATAGAAAAATAAAGAAGTAATCTAGTAATTGTATTGATTTGATGAATTTGTCAAAATTTAGTTGACAAATCATGGCTTTAAAGAGTATCACAAATGCTCCAAAATCAAGAGAATTTTCGGATTTTTTGTTATAAAAATTCTCAAAAAGGGGCTTCACCCCCCACACTAAAAATGTTATACTATGATAAGTAGATGCACCCTGATGATTTGGAGAGCTATTCAATTGGCTCTCTTTTTTAGTTTTTATTCTTTTAGGGACTTCCAGAAATTAAATTATTCAATGAGTGAGAACCAATATGAGTATGAGATTCTTCCTCCCCAGCGCCCCCTGCTGACCCAAACGATGGAATATTTTTTTAGTGGGAAGTTCCTTAGCAGGTGACAAATATCGTGTCCGGTTAAAAACTGATCATTGAGACAGCAGGGGAGCAGAGGCTAAAATGAATTCACAATTTAAAAACCCTTATTCCCTATTCCCTATTCCCTATTCCCTCCTACAACATATAAACTCACAATAAGGATAAATGCGGGATAGCTGACCTGTTTTGGGGTAAGCAATCTACCAACCTACGCAATAAATATATATAGTTGTGGGGAAAAATGATGGGAGACTGGCAAGAAATTACTGGTGGTGTCACAGCAGCTAGAGGGTATAAAGCAGCGGGAATTACTGCCGGACTCAAACCTTCAGGATTACCGGATTTAGCGTTAATATTGTCAGATGTAGATGCGATCGCAGCTGGTGTTTTTACCACTAGCCACGTCAAAGCTGCTTGTGTGGACTATTGTCGTCAGCGTTTACAAAGCAAGCATACAACTAGAGCGATACTTTGCAACGCAGGACAAGCTAACGCAGCTACAGGAAGTCAAGGTGTTAAAGATGCGCTGGAAAGTGCAGATTTATTAGCCAAAGAATTGGGTATTTCCCCAGAAGCAATTTTACTGGCTTCAACTGGGGTAATTGGTCAAAGAATCAAAATGGATGCTTTGCGGGGCGGTATACCCAAGCTAGTAGCAGAACTTTCAGAAAATGGCTCAGATGCAGCCGCAGGATCAATTATTACCACCGATTTGGTCACAAAATCCATTGCTCTAGAAACCACTATACACGACCGCCCTGTGCGAATTGGTGGCATTGCCAAAGGTTCGGGGATGATACATCCTAATATGGCTACCATGCTGGCATTTGTCACCTGTGATGCTGCTGTATCGTCCACCCTGTGGCAACAAATGTTAACACGCGCCGCAGATAGAAGTTTCAATTCCATCACCGTTGATGGAGATACCAGCACCAATGATAGCTTAATTGCCTTAGCTAACGGCGCATCTCGCACCCCAGCAATTACAGAAATGGGTGCAGAAGCCGAGAAATTAGAAGCCATGCTAACAGCAGTATGTCAGCATTTAGCCAAAGCGATTGCACGGGACGGAGAAGGTGCAACCTGCTTGGTAGAAGTGCAAGTCAGCGGTGCAAACGATGAAACCGCAGCGAGACAAATTGCCAAAACCATTGCTGGGTCTTCCTTAGTTAAATCTGCAATCTTTGGTCGTGACCCCAACTGGGGAAGAATTGCCGGTGCTGCTGGCCGTGCTGGAGTACCTTTTGAGCAAGATAATTTGCAGATTAAAATAGGGGATTTCCTACTATTTGAAAATGGTCAACCTTTGCCTTTTGAGAAAGCAGCTGTCAGTGCATATTTGAAAAAAGCCGCCGCAGGTGCTTATCTGAAAGAGGATACAGTGTTAATTTCTGTTAGTGTCGGTAATGGTCATGGCACCGGTAAAGCTTGGGGTTGTGATTTAAGTTATGACTACGTGAGAATTAACGCTGATTATACAACTTAGCAAGATTCAGATCCCCGCATTTTTCCAGAAGCCGGGGATCTATCTTGTTTCTAAACTTTACTTTTATAAGTAAATAGGATGAAAACCCCGGAATGCCTTCTTGAAATCTCAAAAAGATTTCAAGAAGATATAGGAATCCGGTTTGGTTTCTGAATTTACTTGTGTAGGCAGGCAAAAGGCAAGAGGGTTTTATAGAATTTAGGTGTACTGAGTTTTGTTCAACAATCAAATAGTAGTCCTATATGTCTTTTAGTATTTTCAGATAAATGCGGTTCAATTTCGTGAGCAATTTCTACAGGTACAATGAGTTTCATAACTGATAACTCTGATTATTTTTGATGTTCTATTTCATCTTTTTCAACAATTGATATGTTGAGTCTTGTTTAGCTGTATTTGTCAGATATTTCCCCCACCCAATATTTTGTCGATAGCTGCTTAAAAGTATAGTATAGCGATCGCCTACACCAATTCTGAAAGCGATCGCTACTTCCCAATGGCTCTTGACTTTTAGAAAAAATGTGTCAATCTAATATTTAGATACTCTAATTATTTGTATAAGGAAGTAAGTCCTACTCGTGACGAAACTTACGGGAAGAATAGAATCTGCGGAAATACCTGCACAAGTTCCAAAGTCAGTAATATTGCAAACCTTGGAACTGACGCGCCGCTTTGAAAAGTTTACAGCCGTTGATGCTTTGAATATCTCCGTTGCATCTGGAGAAGTTTTTGGTTTACTCGGTCCCAACGGTGCGGGTAAAAGTACAGTCATTAAAATGTTAACTACCTTGCTACCAGTCAGTAGCGGGAAAGCATACTTAGCCGGTTATGATGTGACTCGTCAACCTGATGCAGTCAGAAGAGTAATAGGTTATGTACCCCAGGCTTTATCAGCAGATGGGAGTTTGACGGGTTATGAAAATCTGTTAATATTCTCTAAATTGTATGATATTCCCCCTCGACGCAGAAAACAGCAAATCGCCCAAGTGCTGGAATTCATGGGTTTAGAGGATGTAGCACATCGCTTAGTCAGAACTTTTTCTGGGGGAATGATTCGGAAACTGGAAATTGCTCAAGCTATCTTACATCAACCCCAAATTTTATTTCTAGATGAGCCGACAGTCGGATTAGATCCAGTTGCAAGAACACAAGTATGGCAACTTGTACAACAACTCCGTAGAGAGTACGGTACAACCATCTTTTTAACTACTCACTTTTTAGAAGAAGCGGATCATCTTTGCAATCGAGTTGTGATTATGAACCAGGGTAAAGAAATTATCATCGGTTCACCCGCAGACTTAAAAGCCGCTATCGGTAAACCAGAAGCAACTTTAGATGATGTCTTCATCCACTACGCAGGAAATCAATTAGTATCAGGAGTCAGTTACAGTGAAACTGCAAGAACCAGACGTACCACTCAACGGTTGGGTTGAACCTAGATATAATCGCCCCAAAGGGATTTTTTCTGGCATCAAAGAACTATTTACCAAAACCCTGGTAATTACTGAGTTAGAAGTGCGGAAACTCCGCCATGATCCTAGTGATTTAGTGATTCGGGCTGTACAACCGGCTTTATGGCTGCTAATATTTGGGCAAGTATTTACCCGGACTCGTGCTATCCCCACAGGTAATTTACCTTACCTGGATTTTATGACTCCCGGTATTCTCGCTCAGAGTGCGCTATTTGTCGCTATTTTCGCTGGGGGAATGACGTTAATTTGGGAGCGTGATGTAGGGATTTTGCAGAAATTCTTAGTTGCACCCATACCTCGTGCAGCGATTGTCTTGGGTAAAGCTTTTGCGGCTGGGATTCGTTGTTTTTCCCAAGTGGTGTTTATTTACCTTTTAGCGTTTTTGTTGGGTGTACATCTTAATCTTAATCCTTTGGCTTTTTTACAAGTTGTCCTAGTCATATTTTTGGGAGCAGCTTGTTTTTGTACTTTTTCACTCATCATCGGCTGTTTGGTGAAATCACGGGAAAGATTTACGGGAATTGGGCAATTAATCACCATGCCGTTGTTTTTTGCCAGTAACGCCATCTATCCCATTTCCTTAATGCCAAGTTGGTTAAAACTCATTTCTCACTTGAATCCTTTGACTTATGAAGTTGATGCTTTACGGGGTGCGATGCTGGCTAATGGCTCAAGTATTTATGGGTTCGGGTTAGATTGTACAATTCTCTTGCTAACATTAATAAGTTTAACCTACATCTGTGGCCGACTTTATCCACGGGTGGCAATGTAATCTGGAGAAAAACGGTCTTATGAGTTTGGATAAACCCTCTGAAGAATGTGCCGCTAGGGTGATGGAAACAGTCCCCTTATTGATGCGGTTTATCCGAGCCGAAATGCGATCGCACAGTTCTGACTCTTTATCTATACCACAATTGCGATCGCTCGCTTTTCTGAATCGCAATCCCGGTGCTTCCTTGTCTGAGGTCGCAGATCATTTAGGTGTCACCTGTGCTACAGCATCAACAACTATAGAAAAATTAGTCCAACGCAATCTGGTGCAACGGACAGATAATCCTCAAGAACGACGACGAGTAGTCCTGAATTTGACAAGAGAGGGAAAACTGCTTTTAGAGCAATCCCAGGAAAAAACTCGCGGTGAAATTGCGGAGATTCTAGAGAGTTTGACACCAGAGCAAGTATCACATATTGAATCGGGCTTGACGCTACTAAAAAATGTCTTCGAGCAAACAGAAACCAACTCACCATAACAACAAGGCTGCACAACATGATCCTTTGGCAGCCATAAGATTTCGAGATTATCGGCTCTTTACCATTGGGCGTGTAGTCCTCTTCACAGGGGGACAAATGCAGACCGTGGCGCTGGGCTGGGAGCTATATGAGCGGACAAATTCACCGATGGCGTTAGGTGGAATCGGGTTGGCGCAGGTTTTACCCATGATTGCGCTGACTTTGATTACGGGACATATTGCTGATAAGAATGATCGCAAAAAGATTACTTTATTTGCAATGCTGCTATTAATGTTTTGTTCTCTAACTTTAGCGGCTATTTCCTATTATAAAGGTGCAGTTTTTCTAATTTATGCTTGCTTATTATTAACAGGTGTAGCCAGGGCATTTCTCAAACCTGCGGGTGATGCGCTGATGTGGCAGTTAATACCGATGAGTGCTTTTACCAATGCAGCAACTTGGAATAGTAGTAGCTTTCAATTAGCGTCGGTAATTGGGCCAGCTTTGGGGGGATTGAGTATTGCTCTTTTTAAGAGTGCGACGGGAGTTTATATATTAGCAGCCTTAGCAGCACTATCATGTTTTTTCCTCACAGCAGCAATTAAACCCCAAAAAACCAACTTTAAGAAAGAACCAATATCGCTGAAAACCCTAGCTGCTGGTGCTGAATTTGTTTGGAATAATCAACTAATTCTCGCAGCTATTACTTTAGATTTATTTGCTGTTTTGCTGGGTGGTGCAGTGGCATTATTACCCGTTTTTGCTAAAGATATTCTGCACGTAGGGCCTGTGGAATTGGGTTATTTACAAGCAGCCCCATCTATAGGTGCATTGATTATGGCAGCATTGTTAGTATATTTACCACCTATCCGCAAAGCCGGGCCAGCATTACTGTGGTCAGTTGTGGGATTTGGGGTTGTAACAATTATCTTTGGGTTGTCTCGTTGGGTGTGGTTGTCGTTGTTGATGTTGGCATTAAGTGGGGCGTTAGATAGCATTAGCGTGGTGATTCGTCATACTTTGGTGCAAATTCGCACTCCTGACCATTTACGGGGTCGTGTTGCGGCTATAAATAGTGTGTTTATCAGTGCTTCTAATGAGTTGGGGGGTTTTGAATCTGGTTTGACTGCGGCTTTATTTGGGCCCGTGTTTTCTGTCGTTGGTGGGGGTATTGGAACGATTTTGGTGGTGGTTGCAACAGCCGCAATTTGGCCGGAGATTAGGAAGTTAGGGGCGTTGCATGAGGATTAATTGTCTGAATCAGGATTTATAGGATTTGAGGATTTACAGGATTTAATTATCTGTTAAGACTTACGAACAAATCACGGAAGAATGAACCACGAAGGAGCGAAGGACACGAAGATAAGAGGGTTTCAAAGAGATTTTGCGTAAATCCTATATCTGTATTTGTTTCATCCTGTTAATCCTTTAATCCTGGACATCCTGATTCAGACAAGAGATAGATTATCTAGGAAATCTTATGAGAGAAGTTGATTTAATGAATTTAAATTATTGCCGAAAATTTACAATATTGCCTATAAATATAGTCCTAATTGGGTCATTATTCGCTTCTGGGCATTTCTTTCTACTACCAGCTTTGAGTAGCGAATTAGTAGCTAACCATGAAATTTCTCAAGTTGAACAACAGCTACAGTTAGAAAAATTGCTCAGATTAATAACCCAGCGATTGCTGATTGCTCATGATGTTGCTCGCTGGAAGTGGAATAAAAAACAAGCTATAGAAGATATAAAAAGAGAACAAGAATTACTGAGTAAATTGAATCAACAAGCCATTAAATATGGACTAGATGCGGATACTGTAACTAACTTTTTTCAAGCACAAATTACAGCCAGCAAGATAATTCAAACAGCAGATTTTCAAAAATGGCAGCAGCAAGGTATTAAATCTTTCGATGATGTACCAGATTTAAACCAGAGTATTAGACCATCTTTGGATCAATTAAACACAGAATTTTTATCTGTATTAGCTAAACTGAAACCTGTTCTTGGTTGTCCAGCAATGAGAGAAATAATTAAGTCTCGTGCAGAAATAATTATTCGTGGAAATGGAATTAATCAGACAGTACAGAAGTTAACTATTTCACCGCTATTAGATGTTAAAAATAGCGCGTGTAATTAGGTGGTTTATGTCGAGAATGATTGTAAGCGTTCAGGATGATAAGTTATCCAAATCTAGCGGATCACTCTCAACATATTCCTTTGCTGTCATGTCTTCCAAAGATACGACCAAGCCATCTACTGATTGAAAACGGCCGGATGGTGGAATTAATTTCAACCAATTTTCACAAAGTTGATCCCACCTTATATCTTGAAACTGAACTTGTTCTTCATCACGGATAAACAAAAAAGTTAGGTTGATTGCAGTGTCATTCCAAGAAGGTTCTGCATATACTCTAATTTCACGTAAAGCACGAAGAGCTTCACCTTCAGGGCTAGATTTATCATGCTTATCTTGCATTCGTGTTTGCAGCTTTTTAGTCAATTGATTGAAGTCATCAGGAAAAGCAAATCTAGCTCGTTTCCGCGCTAATGCTTGGCCTAATACCCTAATCTCTTGATCATTTTGGCATCCAGACTTGCGCTCCCATTCTGCAACAACGGCTTTCTCCACTGTCATCACACGATCAAGATCAGCCACTAGATTCAGTTCTGCTACTCCTGGAATATAAGCATATTGAGGTCGTCTATTTCGTTGAATTTGATATAATTGTTCTTCATCAACCTCCACCAAAGGAACTACTTCAACAAAAGGACGAGTGCGACAAGTACGCACAATATCGCAAGTTTGCGTAACCACTACAAAACCGTTATATAAAACCTACTCAAATCTACCTATCTGCCGATAGGCTGACTCTTGAGCGTCGTTTA
>NZ_LUFH02000066.1 GCF_001586785.1 Sphaerospermopsis aphanizomenoides BCCUSP55 | reverse complement strand
TAATTATACATCATTTTGTATAAAAAAATATTTATTTTTTTCGGTAATTTTACATAAAAAAAGCAGCTATTACACCTTGATTTTAATGAGATAATAGTCGAGAAAACAATTTTACTTCTAAGTAAAGTGAATTTTGCTGAGTTTACTATAAATTGAATTAGCATTGTTATAGCTTTAGGAACTCTTTAAAGATATTCCAGCAAAAATTACCTGACAAAGTGAGAATTTACTCTCAATAATGTAATGAGAGTCTAATAGTCTCCGTTATTATTCGTGCAGCGAGTTAACAGTGCATGAGCTACTGCTTCAATCCTACCTGTACCCATCCCAAAAATTTGTCATCCAGCCAAAGGTGTCATTCTTGTGGCTCACCACTACTATTGCGCGATCGCTATCGGATTATCAAACCCCTAGGTCAAGGTGGTTTTGGGGCCACCTTTGTAGCTATAGATGAAGTCTTACCAGGAGAACCTTGTTGTGTCATCAAGCAACTACGTCCATCAGGGACAGCCCCTCACGTATTGCAAATGGCACGGGACTTGTTTGAGCGAGAAGCAAAAACTTTAGGAAAGATTGGCAATCATCCCCAAATACCAAGGCTACTGGACTATTTTGAAGAAGAAAAGCAGTTTTATTTAGTTCAGGAATATATCAGTGGTGCTACTCTTCAACAAGAAGTGAAAAAAACCGGATTCTATAGCGAAGCTGGAGTCAAACAATTCCTCAGCGAAATTCTACCATTGCTGCAATATATCCATGATCTGAAGGTGATTCACCGAGATATCAAACCAGCGAACTTAATTCGTCGTACTCAAGATGCCAGATTAGTATTGATTGATTTTGGCGCTGTCAAAAACCAAGTTAGTCAAGTTGCCCCCAGTCAATCTGGACAAACAGCACTAACAGCCTATGCCATTGGTACTCCTGGTTTTGCCCCTCCAGAACAAATGGCTATGCGTCCAGTTTACTCTAGCGATATTTACGCATTAGGAGTGACTTGCATATATTTACTGACAGGGAAAACACCTAAAGACATACCATACAATCCCACAACAGGTGAAATGATGTGGGAGCAACTGGTGGACGTGAGCGACCATTTAACAACTGTATTGAAAAAAATGTTGGAGGTTTCGGTTCGTAATCGCTACCAATCAGCTTCAGACGTACTGAGGGCGCTAGATATGGAACCATATCTAGACAGTTTAGCCAAAGGATTAATAGTCAAATCTGATACTGAAGTAAAGGAGCGAATACAGAACCGCTCCGACAATTCTGGTGGGTTGTCCAGTAATCCTACTTCTGGTAGTAGTGATGGTGTAGCTCAAGTAGCGGCTGCTATTCGTGCTAGACGAGCTAAATCAGCAGAAACATCAGCATCGGGGACTGCAAGAATACCGAGCAAACAGTTTATACCCAAACCTGTCAATGCCGGGAATGGCGATCGCAATGCTGCCCAAACTCGCCGCCAATTAAATTCCCAAACACTGCTGCAAGCATATTTACAAGGTAGAAGAGATTTTTCTTCATACAACATTAGTCTTTTGAGCTTAGAAGGTGCGGATTTATCGGGAACAAATTTCCATTACGCTCAATTAAGAAAAACCAACCTCCAAGGTGCAAATCTCCAAAATACAGATTTTGGTAGAGCTAGTCTGATACAAGCAAATTTAAGAGATGCTAATTTGACAAAAGCTTATTTAAGTCATGCTGATTTAGAAGGAGCAGATTTAAGAGGAGCGGATCTTAGTTATGCTTATCTAAGTCAGGCTAATCTCCGGGGAGCTAATTTGTGTGGTGCCAATCTGACAGGAGCGAAAGTGACGGACGAACAATTAGCATTAGCCAAGATTAATTGGTTAACAGTGCGTCCAAATGGCAAACGTGGGTTTTTATAAAACTAGCTGATTTAACTAGGTCAGTCTAAAAAATTGTCGTTATAGCAAGGCAGGAGGCAGAAGGGAAGAGGTTTTTAGGTAACTGTTAAACACAACGTAAGTTGCTAGTTAGGGAAACTGTCTGAAACAGGATGTCCAGGATGTAAGGATTGACAGGATGAAAACAGGAATTTTCTCACCTATTAGCAATTACCAATTACCTATTACCAGCCTCAACTAGATAACTAGCAACTTGGGCCAATAATAGTATCTCTACTAATTTCTAGAAGAATTTCAAGCAGAAGTAAATCAGGCAAAAATGATGTATTAACTAACCGCAAACTTTGTATATTGTCTGATTTTAGGATGACGAAAACCAAGTACAATATCCTGTGTAGGAACACCTGCTGCTATGAAATCATTAGCAACACCTTCTTCTGTATCATCATATTGAATCCAAATTTTATTATCAATTAAATCTACATGAATTGGTGTGGTATGTAGATATTGATCATCATTCCAACCAATATCTAAAACTAGATAACGTCCATGTTCATCATCAAATAAAACTTGGGAGTTATAACCATCAGGTATAGAAGCGCGATATGCGGCGATTTCTGTTAATATGCTTTTGATGATTTCTTGATATTTTAATTTGGTATCCATTGTACTATCTCCTCATCTTTATCATCAAATACAATCTGATAGTCAAAATATTGAGTAAAAAATAATACGTTAATTATAAACCGTAATAGTTCGTAGTAATTTAAAGCTGTTAATGTTCTAATAGTTACATTTGTTGTGACTATTAGAAATATTCTATATTGACATTGATACTAAAAATGATATCATTGTTATAAACAAAGGTAAGCTAAAAGGTTAAAAAATATGAAATTAAAAATCAAAAGGAAATTAATTTATGACTCAAATGGACAAACTAATTCAACTCTTTCTCTCTCACCCTGTTGAAGTAAGATTTGAAGAAGTAAGACGTATTTTAATAGCATTTGATTTTGAAGAAGTTCGATCTAAAGGAAGTCATCACACTTTCCGTCATGAGGATGGAAGGATACAAATTGTACCCAAAAAAGATGGGCAAAAAGTAAAAGGAATTTATATTAAGCAGATTGTAAAACTGCTCAGATTAGAGGAGTAGTATGTCTAAGAAAAATAAAACTGAACGTGAGTCACTGGAATTTTACTTGAATTTGAAATATCCAGTTACACTTTACCCTGATCCTGATGGGGGATATGTAGCAGAAATTAAAGACCTTCCTGGATGTATGACTCAGGGAGAAACGACAGATGAAACGTTATTTAATATTGAAGAAGCACGTAGTTTATGGATAGAAACAGCCTATGAATATGGAGATGAAATTCCCTTACCCTCAACTCAAGTTCAATACAGTGGTAAGGTTTTACTACGGATACCTCGATCATTGCATGAAAGATTAACAGAAAATGCAGAGAAAGAAGGAGTTAGTCTTAATCAATATCTTGTGTTTTTGTTAAGTGAAAGAAATGCTGTTAAGTCTTTGAGAATGGCAAATGTTAAGTAGAAATGTTTTGATCTAAGTTAAGATTTTGGTTAAACTTTCACTTTCAAAGACTTGATGAATACTAATAGCGATCGCTAGTTAACCCCAAATGCGATCGCTATTTTGATTAAACTTAATGAAATTAGGTTAAAATCCGAATATTGGCAATTTTAGGTATAAAAACTAGATTATGGCAAATCCAGAGCATTTAGCAATATTGGAGCAAGGGGTAGGGGTTTGGAATAAGTGGATAGAGGAAAATCAGGATGTAATACCTGACCTAAGTAGTGCTGACTTAAGTAATGCTAACCTGAGAGATGTTGACCTTTGTCAAGCTAACCTGAGAGATGCTAACCTGAGAGACGCTAACCTATGTCAAGCTACACTAAGTAACGCAGACCTAAGTAACGCAGACCTAAGTAACGCAGACCTAATAAGGGCTAAGGTGCAATATGCTGACCTAAGTGGGGCTAATCTGACTGGGGCTGATATGAGAGGTGCTAGATTAGATACTTCCAACCTAAGTAGGGCTAATCTGAGTGGGGCTAATCTGGGAGGTGTTAATTTAGCCAATTCTCAAGTAATTGGTACAAATTTTGATAATGCAACTTTAACAGGTTGTTTTATCAAAGATTGGCTAATTAGCAGTAAAACAAACTTAGATAAAGTAATTTGCGAATATGTTTATCTTAGTAATACTCCATTCTGTAGACCAACAAAAAAACGACCCATAAATGGTAATTATGCACCTGGAGAATTTGCCAGTTTATATAAAAAGATTATAGAAACTACAGATTTAATTTTAAGCAAAACTACCGAAATTGAGAATACTGTTAATAAGCCAGAGAAAAATATTGATGTAGATAATACTTCTAACAATCAAGGAGTTCAATTTTATTCAAACTCAACAATTCACACTTGGGAAAGACTACGCTTTCGCTCAAAAACAGAAATTAAAATTGCTGAAGCATTAGACAGAACTGGAGTTTTATTTATCCCCAACTCCTTAGCACGACTCACCACATCCAAAGGTAGAGAAAATAAAGAAGCTGATTTTCTTATTTGTTATAACGGTAAATGGGGAGTTTTAGAAGTTGATGGACCATTTCACACCGCAGAACGCAGAGTAGAAGAACAAGAAAGAGAACGCATTTTCAAGAAAAATGGTATCAAAGTTGTAGAAAGATTTGATGCCCAAAGATGTTATAACACTCCTGATGAAGTAGTCCAGGAATTTTTCAAAATGATAGAAATTGGATATTCTTAAAATCAAGTAACATTAATATCCCTAACTTTTATGGGTAACGCGGGTTAAATCAAGCAACTTACGTTATAAACAAATAAATATCAACAATTATTCCTTACCAATAACCACAACTATGAACAGGGAATTAGTCAAAAAATTAGTTGAAATTATTCATTGTTTATCCCCAGAAGAAAAACAATTATTAGAAACAGAATTACAAATTAAACCTGATTGGAATATTATCAAAAAAAGCATCCTGCAAAGAGGAGAAATACTGAATAAAAGACTTAACAATCAATCTTTACAAGATACAATCACTAATATTATCTCAGACATGAGAGAAGAAAGATGTGAAGAATTAATCAATTCATTGAAAGTCTATGAATAATTATCTAATTTGTGTAGATGCCAGCTTTACCATTAATTTAATTAATAGTAAATCTATAGATTCACCATTTATCAAACTATGGGAAAATTGGCAACAAAATTCTGCTACTATTATTGCTCCTACATTATTTTATTATGAAATCACTAATGCTTTACATCGCATGAATCAAGCAAACTTATTAACCATTGAAGAAACAGAAAAAGCTTTAGAAGATGCGTTAAATTTAGGAATAGTTCTTTATGGAAGTTCTCAATTTTCCCAACTTCACGAAATGGCATTAACTCTTGCAAAAACTCTCAAACTATCTGCTGCTTATGATGCTCATTATTTAGCATTATCACAGTTATTAAATGCGAAATTTTACACCGCCGATAAACGTTTATACAATAGTGTTAAATCATCTTTAAACTGGGTACACTTTATTTCTCACACTTAACCCAAATCGTAATATTTTAGAGGAAGGGATAAGATCCCCGACTTCTGAAATCAATTTTTCTTCCTTCTTCCTTGCTTTCTTCGTGTACTTCGTGCCTTCGTGGTTCATTTAATCAAAATTCTTCCATCACAACAGAAATAGTGTAAAATCAAATAACAAAACAACACACTAAACATGTCCACAAAAATCCCCGTTACAGTCATCACCGGCTTTTTAGGAAGCGGTAAAACCAGCATTATCCGTCACCTCCTCCAAAACAACCAAGGACGACGCATAGCAGTATTAGTTAACGAATTTGGCGAACTGGGGATAGATGGAGAATTATTGAAATCTTGTCAAATTTGTCCCGAAGATGAAACAGAAGCAAATCAAGAAACTAATATATTTGAACTGACAAACGGCTGTTTATGCTGCACCGTTCAAGAAGAATTTTACCCGACAATGCGGGAGTTAATTAAACGTCGAGATAGTATTGATTATATTATTATTGAAACCTCTGGTTTAGCTTTACCCAAACCCTTAGTTAAAGCTTTTCGTTGGCAAGAAATTCGCAATGCTGCTACAGTAGATGCAGTGATTACAGTGGTAGATTGTGCCGCAGTTGCAGCGGGAACATTTGCTAGTGATTTAGAAGCTATAGCTGCCCAAAGACAAGAAGATGATAGTCTAGAACATGAAACCCCTTTGCAAGAATTGTTTGAAGACCAACTTGCTTGTGCAGATTTAGTGATTTTGAATAAAACTGATTTAGTTGATGAACAACAAAAATCAGAAGTTGTAGAATTAGTTAAGAATGAATTACCTAGAGAAGTGAAAATAGTCTCTAGTGATTATGGCAAACTTGACCCATCTATATTATTAGGATTTGAAGCCGCAGTTGAAGATAATTTAGATTCTCGTCCCAGTCATCATGACACGGAAGAAGACCACGACCATGATGAAGAAATAAATTCAACTCATGTGATTTTAGACCGCACCTTTGACCCGGAAAAGCTGCAAGCAACATTACAAAAACTTGCAGAAGAAAAAGAAATATACAGAATTAAAGGTTTTGTTGCAGTTGCGAATAAACCCATGCGTTTAGTTATGCAAGGTGTAGGGACAAGATTTGAAAAATTCTATGACCGACCTTGGAAACCAGAGGAAGAAAAGCAAACTCGGTTAGTTTTCATCGGTCGTGATTTACAATCTTCAGAGATAGAATCTCAATTAGTAACTTTGTAAGTTTCATTACTGTCACCTGTCACCTGTCACCTGTCACCTAATATGAATATCACCGATTTATTCAATATTGCCAATTTGTTTGTTTTACCATTTTGGGCGTTAATGATTTTGTTACCGAACTGGAAAGTCACCCGCAAGGTAATGGAATCTTATCTACCTTTTGTGGTTTTAGCTGCTGCATATTTGTATTTATTTGTCACCAGCATTACACCAGAAAACGCCGCAGCTTTATCAAATCCTCAGTTAGCAGATATAGCTAGGTTTTTTAGTGATGAAACTGCTGCTGCTACAGGTTGGATTCATTTTTTGGTGATGGATTTATTTGTTGGTAGATGGATTTATTGGGAAGGACAAAAAACCGGAATTTGGACAATTCATTCTTTGGCTTTGTGTTTGTTTGCAGGGCCTTTAGGTGTACTTTCTCATATTTTCACCTATTGGATTACTAAAGCCTTTACTAAAAGTTCTGAAGGTGCGACAGCAGAAGAAAAAGCTGTTGCTAATTAAATTCGGAATTTTGTAGATCAGAATTTATTAGGGTGGGCAATGCCCACCGATATGAAAATAACAGAAAAATCATCTGGAATTAGCCATTCTATAATTGGCATCTAACCAACAACGGGGTAATTCTTCACCAGATGGAAAAACTAATTCCTCTTTTTTATAGAGGTCTGTTTCTTGTTCTTCTTCTCCTTCTTGGTCTTTGGCGTGTACAATCTGACTATTAGGATCAAATAGTTCTTGAATATCAACTATTTTGAGCAGATCGTGGCTATTTCTGATTTGTAAAAACATATCAAAAATCCTCCTATAATTGTTCTTTAAATTTTCGTGTGTTGTTTGAAGGCAGAGGAACGCGGAGGTTAGCACTGAGGTACACAGAGGAAGAGATAGAGAGAGAAGTTAAATTTCTCTTTGGTATTTTTCGAGAATATCTACTAGGTTTACTTGGCATTGCAAAGGTAATAAATCAAGTAAAGCCAGTTCTTTTCTACCACCACCAATTTTGACGGGAATAGATTCTAATATCTGAGTTACTCTATCTTCGGTAACGTTTCTATCAGCAATTAAAGGATAAAGTTTTTCTGCCACGAGATGATGTACTTTGGCATCAGCTAGATATAAATGCCACTTAGCTATATCTATATAGACATTTTCACCAATTTCTGACGCTAGGGCTTCTAGTAACTCAGTGGTATTAGTTTTAGCCATAACCATATATGAAATAAGAATGCAACTTTTAGCTTATTCCATAATATCTGTTAATCGGGTAATTTGTCTCTACTCCCATCGGTTACAATTGCCCTAGCCTTGGTAATCTTTCTTCAGGTAGACTTGGGGGGTGTGGGGTCGTAATTAGCGATCGCACTAATATAAATGAAGTGCAGTAATATTACTCCTACCCAACCTAGTGTTAATGGTGTCAACCATTCCCAAGATGTGTTTTTCAAGATGTGGAAAAACCACAACCCAGAATTAACAGTAGCAGCAACAGCTACATGAAAAGCAAAATTCATGCGATCATCTAACTTGCGGAAATCTGGATCTTTGCGGTCTGGTTTGCGTGGCCAACGAGGAGGCATAAATAATTAATATTTGTGAATTTGTTACAGATGTTAATACACCTTACTTATTTTAAGGTTTTTAGGTATTAATTGCTAACAACCTACAAAGAAGTAACTGAATTTTCCCATGCAGACTCTATAGTCTCCAGTAACTTGGAAATATCGTAGGGTTTTGTGATCCAATGGGAAATTCCTAAAGATGAAGCTAATTCATCTGAATAACTATAAGCTGTAGCTAATATCACAGCTAAATTTATTCCTTGTAGTTGCAGTTGCTTGTAAACCTCTGAACCTGTCAATTCGGGCATTCTATTATCTAAAATCAATAAATCGGGTTGAAACACAACCACTGTTTCTAAAGCTTCTTTTCCATCTCTGGCTTCTTTAACTTCCCATCCTTCCTGCTCAAGCAAAAAAGCGAGCATTTCTCGGCTATCATCATCATCATCGGCAATCACAACTTTACGGGCGCTTAAATCTGTATTAATCATAACTTTTATTATCCTCTTTTCTATTTTATTGGTATATAAAAAACGTAATTAATTGGCTCAAATTGAGAATTATTTAATCCAGGAATGGCAGTAAAACTAACTTGGGCTGATTCAGAATTAGGCATCGTTGCAGCTACAACCTTTACTGCTCCCCCTTTACCAGCACTTTCCAAAGCTTGCAAAAAATAGCGGAGTAATTGACGGGAAAGGGTTATCAAATCTGCTCTTACTATAATTTTTTCTTGCCAGTCAGTGATAACTTCAACCTTACGAATTGCCACTTCAGTTGATAAAATATCAACTAAACCCCCCAGACTCTCAGTAAGTGATATAAGTTGAACTGTGCCGCCATCAGATGATGCCAAATTGCGCCAAATTTCCGCCCGCTGACGAAATATCTGAATTGATTTTTCTGCCTGTTGAAGTAAGTTCATGGCATAGTCTAAGCGGTTAACAGCTAACATTCGAGAGCTAACCTCTAATTTTAAACGTGCTGCGTGATGTCCTTGAATAATATCCTGACGTAGTTGTTCTAATGGCTGATAATCATCAGGATTTGATGTTAACACACGACGAATGTTGTTTTCTAAATTTGCTACTATGAATTCTGCTTCAATGCCTCTAGAAGCACACAAAAATATTTCTTTCAATCGCTGTCGAGCTTGAGGAGAACGCAGAGAAATACTTAAAACACCAACAACTTCTTGTTTTTCGTTACGCAGGGGAATACCTTGGCAAGTAAAAGGATGAAAGCCTTCTATAAAATGTTCTGCTGCTACAATTTCCACATACTTTTCTTCAGCTAAAGTAGTACCAATACCATTAGCTCCAGCAACAGATTCTGATAGTAAAGTACCAGGACTGGGAAATGATTCTGAAGCTTGTACAGTTTGATCATCACCTATTAAATCTATTAAGATTGCGTTGGCATCACTTAACATGACCGCATGACGTTCTGACCCCGCAGCTAGGGATAGATTACGAAAATAGGGACGAACTATATGAATTAAATAACTGTGTTTATCTATTAACCTTTCTGTTTCTAAACTGGATAGTTTTTCAGCTTTTAGCGCGTGGGGATTAGCTCCTTGTAGGTGTGACCTTTCCCAAGCTTGATAGATTTCTCTACGTAACATCTCAGTATGAATGCCACCTGTAACTCTATAGATACGCCCTGCTTCTAAAGCATTATTGATTGAAGTAGACATAGCTTTTCAAGAAATATTTTTGAGTTACTTCTTTTGCACTTTTGTACCATACAGCATATTGCAGATCAATAAGGTACAAATTTTTATGACCAAGCCTTGCATTAAAAGGGCTTTAGTGATGACTTCTGACTCCTGAATTCTTACCTAAAACCTAAAACCTAAAACCTAAAACCTAAAATCTCCCGATTTACCGCCTGTCTTGCTGACCAAACTAATAGATTCAATTTGAATCGACTTTTCTAAAGCTTTAGCCATATCATACAAAGTTAAAGCCGCAACAGAAACCGCAGTTAAAGCTTCCATCTCCACACCAGTTTCCGCCTTAGTTTTGACTGTGGCATAAATTTGATAGCCAGGTAGTTGCTCATCAGGTGTAATCTCCACTGTAATTTTTTGTAAAGGCAAAGGATGACAGAGGGGGATTAAATTAGCTGTTTGTTTAGCAGCCATAATCCCCGCTAACTTAGCCGTTGCTAAAACATCACCTTTGGGAGTGTTTCCCGCTTCAATAGCCGCAAAAGTTTCTGGCAGCATCCGCACCTGGCCTCTAGCTACAGCTTCTCTCACAGTGGCGACTTTGCCTGATACATCAACCATTTGCGCCTCTCCCTGAGAGTTGAGATGGGTAAGTTGAGAAAAATTAGAAAAATTATCTTGCATAATTTGCAAAGTTAGTGTTATTATAGGATTCGTTGGTTAAGGGCGTGTAGCTCAGTGGACTAGAGCACGTGGCTACGGACCACGGTGTCGGGGGTTCGAATCCCTCCTCGCCCGTTTAATAAAGATAATGATTGCACAAACTCGGTATTCGGGATTGTGCAATTTGTTTTTGGAAAGGTGGCAGAGGTTCTTTATTTTTGATTTTAGATAAAAGGATTTTGGAATCTTTTTGTCAACTCCAATCTAAAATCTAAAATCTAAACTTTTCTGACCCTAGATCTTACTTTTCAAAGCATAGGCATCTTCTCCAAGACCAAAGGCAAAACGGAGAGACTTGGAGATATTTTGACTTGACTGGGTGACAAAAATCAGAATAGCCAGCACAGTTAAGCCAGTAGTAAAACCAAACGTACTGCGGTAGCCGATTTGTTGGGCAACAAAACCCACAAATGGGCCAGCTATTGCCAGTCCCACGTCGAATCCCATTAAAGATACGCCAAATATACGCCCCCGTTCATGGGGTAAGGCTCTATCTGTCATCATGGTACAAATCATGGGAATGGCAGTTCCAGAAGCTGCACCTTCAAGAACGGCTCCTATGACAAAAATTAAAGCACTGTTGGCTTGCCAAATAAATACCAATGCCACAGAATAAGCAACCAGGCTGAAAGTTACAAATAAACCGCGTCCATATTTATCAGAAGCCCGACCTGCAACTAATCTAATACCAAAACTCGATATAGCAGCAGCTGTAAAAAATAACCCGGCATTTAAATCTATTCCCGTTGATTTAATGTACAAGGCAATGAAAGTATGTACAGTACCTAAAGCCAAACCTATTAGTAACAAGACAATAGCAGGTACACGCACACGGGGACTAATCAGCAGTTGCCAAAATCCATCATCGGTGGAATTTTTAGGCTGTTCAATTACAGGTGGATTGACAATGGGCAAGATACATATTAAGCCCAAACTAGCTAAAGTAGCAGATGACAGAAATAATGCTGTATAACCTACAGTTGCTTGTAAATATCCACCTATAGCTGGCCCTAGTGCTACACCGATGGGATTTACCAAACTCATATAACCAATGATTTCACCACGACGGTGTTCTGGTGCTAAGTCTCCGACTAAGGTGAGGTAAGCTGTGGCAAAGGCAACAATACTGATGCCATGAAAGGCACGAATTATCATTAAAGCTATCAGTGATTTTACTACTAAATAACCCAAAGGTGCGATCGCAGCCACTGTCATGCCAATCAGTAACACAATCTTTCTACCCCGACGGTCTGCTAACATTCCCACTTGCGGGCGAAATAGTAACATCCCGATGGCAAAGCTACCCATGACAATACCAATTTGTTGCTTGGTTGCCCCAAGAGACTCAATATATAAAGGTAAAGTAGGTAACAACGAAGCTAAACTTGACCAGAATAATAAACCCGCTGCAAATAATATCAGTAGATTTCGCCGCAGACTAGCGTCAAAAGTATCAAAAGCTTTCACGGCAGATGCAATTTTATGACAAGTAATTTTGTATTCCTATTGTTACGTTACTTAACATTTTTTGCCACTACTTCCCGCACCCGATATATGGGTCTTCCCTGAGATTCATGATAAGTACGCATCAGCAATTCTGCCAAAAGACCGAAGCAGAATAACTGCACACCAGTTACTAGCAATAAAACAGCCAAAATTAATAAAGGACGATTACCGATATCCGCATGGAAAGCCAATTTAATGACAGTCAAGTAAATTCCTATTCCCCCACCAATCACCATTGACAGCAAACCCAACAACCCAAAAACGTGCATGGGACGAGTGAGGAACTTTTTCATAAATAGAATCGTTAACAAATCCATTAATACCCGGAAAGTCCGGGAAATTCCATATTTGCTTTTACCAAAGCGTCGTGCATGATGACGCACAGGCATTTCTGTTATTCTTGCCCCTTCTATATAAGCTAAAGCAGGTAAAAACCGATGTAATTCACCGTAAAGGTTCATATCTGCCACTAGTTCAGCACGATAGGCTTTGAGAGAACAACCATAGTCGTGAATATAGACGCTGGTAGTGCGACGAATTAACCAATTAGCGATTTTAGAAGGAAGTAGACGATTTACAGCCCCATCTTGGCGATTTTGTCTCCAACCACTCACCAAATCATAACCTTCATCCAACTTTGCCAATAACATGGGAATATCAGCAGGGTCATTTTGCAAATCAGCATCTAAGGTAACAATTGCTTTACCTGTGGCATAATTAAAACCAGCAGACATAGCCGCAGTTTGACCGTAATTACGCCGCAAAATCACCGCTTTTAAATCAGTGCGGATTTGTGCCTGTTCCTTGAGAAATTGGGCAGAACCATCAGTAGAACCATCATCTACACAGATAATTTCATAACTCACCTCACTAGCTGTCAGAGTAGAAGAAATCGCTTCTAGTAATAAAGGCAAGCTTTCTACTTCATCTTTAATCGGTACAACTACGGAAACATCTGGTAATTGGTGATGGGTAATTGGTAATTGGTGATGGGTGATTGGTAATTGGTAATTGGTCATTGCTGATTGGCGATCGCTGATGGTTAATTTTACATTATCTCGTTATCTCTAGTTCCCAGTCAGAGATTGGGAATTCTATCATAGAGGTTATACCTTTAGTATCATTAAAGCCAGCGCCTTTCACATTCATTCCCATACTCTGTATGGGAACGAGGAAATTGTCAATTATCAATTGTCAATTATCAATTGACCAACATAGCTTTTCACAACTCTACCAGCACCGCGTAATTGTTTATAGTATGTCTGACTGACTTTATCACCTTGTTCTGAAAGTTGGTCAGTACCAATTCCGTTGCGTCCTTGTTCTTTTCCTGAACTGTGAATGTAATAACCATCACCTAAATACAAACCTACGTGGGTTGCTTTTTGAGGAGTGCCAAAAAAGATTAAATCCCCTGGTTTTAGTTCATTAATATCAATTGGTTGGGTAAAAGCTTCTTGTTGATAAGCGTCTCTTGGCAACCAAATATCCACAGATACAAAAGCAGCTTGCATTAAACCAGAACAATCATAATTAGGTGCTACAGTTCCACCCCAAAGATAATAATTATCGACTTGTTTTGCTGCTTGAGTGAAAGCGATAATTTCCGGTATGCGTTGTTGAATTTCTGCGGTTGAGACGAATTGAGGTTGATATATTATTTCTGTAGGTTGGAGAAATTGCAAATCTTGAACAGATAACCATCCTGGATAGTCATCTTCACATAAACAAACCTCTATAGTTGTATCTTGATGATTGGATGTAATTTTTAAATGTCGTCCTTTTGCGGCTTGAGTTGCTAAACGGACACATTCAGGAGAATCATAGATATTTAGGTTAGTTTTACAGTTATATTCTTTTGTAGGAGAAGGTGGAATTAGTAAGTTTAAAGACATAATTAATATTGTCAGAATCAGGATGTCCAGGATTAAAGGATTTTCAAGATTTTGTCAGAATCAGGATGTCCAGTATTAAAGAATTTACGGCTCTACCGTACTTGTTATGCTAATTTAACAACTGGTTCGAGGGAACTCTTAACAGGGAACTCTTAACAGAGATTAAGAAGGAATATTCAGACATTTTCTTCAATAACCAACATTATTTCCCTTATCTGGTAAGCCTTTTCGGATTTTATCAGAACAATTTAGCATATTAGGTACTGAAGAACCGAATTTACAGGATTCTGACAACAAAAACCGCAAACACCAACAGACAACTATCAAACCACATCCTGTCAATCCTTAAATCCTGGATATCCTGATTCTGACTATTTCACATCATCACACAACCGCCTATCCTCCTCACTCAAACCCACATTAGGATTCTGCAAATAATCCTGCAACCAAGCACAACCATCCTTTAAAGCCCTATCTAAATTCCTCACAGGCCACAACCGCGCTGTATTGTCTGAGGATGCCGTAGCGATGGTTTTGCCGTCGGGGCTGAAACTCACCCTTCTGACAGTATGCTGATGGCCTTTAAATATATTATGGTCACTGATATTATCGAGGATATTATTTAAGCCATAAATAGGTCTAATAGTGGGGTATTTGTCTAGGGGATTATTTTTAACGTAAAAATTCAGCTATTTCGGTAAATAAATTTTGAAAATATCCTGGTTTGAGTTTAATTTGTGCTGCTTCTAAACTTTGACTAACTTCGCGGGCGATCGCCAGTAAAATATCTGTAATATCTATATCAGCTAAATCTAAACTTTGGCTAGACTCAAAATATACTACATGGAATCCCTGTTCTTGTAATTCTGCTTTCAAGCGCAGCAACTCAGTGGACTTACCGCAACCAATATGTCCTGTAAATAATTGACAAGTCGGTGATTCTGGAGAAAGTAGAGTAATAGTTCGTTTTAATTCTCTAATTATTTCTGCACTCCGCACCTCGGAAAAATCAATATAGTATTGCCTATCTTCAGCTTTGCTTTGATCAAGAGTTTTATTCGGGTTGCAAGCTTGATAAAACCTTGTTAAATCAAATGTCATGATCAATTACCTAAAATCAGCCTAATCATAGTTACTATCTCCGTAATTATACAGGCAATGATAGGATTAAGCGAGAAACGAAACTCCTGATACCATAAGGAAATAATTCACAAATGGTTTTTTTTCATAAAGACGAACAACTAGAAAATCTCGGTAATCAAATTTTAGAAGCGACTTGGTCTAAATTTGCCAGTTTAAACCGTGACCAAATTGCATTAACATGGGTTGTTTATGATCCTCCCGTTCCTGTAAATACAGGTGGTGCGCTGACTCCTGATGCTTTTTGGCATCATCCAGTGCGGGGTTTTAATTATCGTGGTGGAGAACGTATTTATCCCGCTAGTGTCGTCAAGTTGTTTTATTTAGTAGCAGTTCATGAATGGCTAGAAAAAGGCATGACTAACACTTCCAAAGAATTGGAACGAGCCTTGAGTGATATGATAATTGACTCTAGTAACGACGCTACCAGTTTAATTGTCGATATTCTTAGCGGTACTACTTCTGGTCCAGAGTTACCTACCGGACCCTTTGAAACTTGGAAATATCAACGCAATATTGTTAACCGCTATTATCAGTCCTTGGGTTGGGAAGAAATAGGGACAATAAACGTCTGTCAAAAAACCTGGGGTGATGGTCCATTCGGAAGAGAAAGGGCATTTTATGGAGAGATGTTTGAAAATCGCAATATGCTGACTACCAATGCTACCGCCAGATTATTACATAGTATCGTCGGTGGAGTAGCGGTTTCCAGTGGGCGATCGCAACAAATGATGTCGTTACTCAAACGCAGTCTTAACCCCGATGACTTACCCCAAGATGTAGAAGAAGACCAAGTTACAGGCTTCTTAGGCGGTGGTTTACCAGAAAATAGTCAAATTTGGTCAAAAGCTGGTTGGACAAGCTCTGTGCGCCATGATGCGGCTTATATTGAATTACCAGATCAACGTCCTTATTCGTTAGTAGTATTTACAGAAGGGAAAACGCAAGCTAAAAGTCGGGAAATTTTACCGTTTGTTGCTCAAAAAATTGTAGAGGCTGTTAGCAACTTGTAAAAATATGCAAATGATAGCAGTAGACAAGGCATTAAAACATTCCTAAAAGCTAAAACTTAGGGAACTCCAAACATAAATTATCCAGATTTCTGTAATTAAAACGAATTTTCCGTTACTAGCCCTCCGCGTTCCTCTGCGTTACCTCCGCGTTCCTCTGCGTTAAAAAAAAGAGAGAGATAGAAAACTCTACCTCTCCAAACAACAAACTATTTAAACCAAATCAGAACTTAGTATCTGCTGGGTTTGTGAACGATAAAGCTGAGAACTTGACACTGCTTGATGTTGTCAAAACCAACAACACGAACATAGCAGTTACCGTACTGAGAACGGCAAGCTTGAACTTCACCTAATACTTCGCGGGTGGTTTTAGCACCAAACAAAGGCAACTTCCACATTGTCCAGAAAAATTCAGTAGGTTCAGAAGTTTCGTTGAATTCAACTGCGGGAATATAACCTTGGTTCAAAATGTACTGAACTTGCTTTTCAATTTGCGCGTCAGACAGAGGAGGCAAATAAGAGAGGGTTTCGTAACGACGCTCTTTTGGTAAAGTTTGCATGGCTGTTTATAAGTGGCTATTTTTTACTACTAGGTTTTTGGCGCTTACACCTAATCCTAACCAGATAAATCATCCAAATTAGGATCGAAGATTGTCTGCTGTTCAGTTTTTGGGCTGGGACTTGATAAATTTAGTTGCGTAATACGTTCTAGATGCTGGCGACGCTGTTCCATGTTGGCTTGCTGAATGCCAGTACGCACCATTTCTGGTAAGAAATCTGTCACTTCTGCCGCTATGTGTTCCCTGACAGTCATAATCCGCAAAGCCAAATCTGACTTTTCTCGAAACAGTTCCTCTATATACGCTTCTCCGTCTTGGATTTTGCCAGCAGAAAAGTTTTGCAACCAATGTGCTAGAGGAGGATTTGTTTCGCCTAGCTGTGCCAATACAGTCCTTAGCGCCTGATAAGTGAGGTAGCTTTGGATTGTTTTGGCTGTGTCTTTCGCAATTTGCTTTAGATTCATGCTTGACCCAGCCCTATAGATTTTAGATTTTGGATTTTGGATTTTAAATTCATCCAATAGTCCAAAATCGCAAATCCTAAATCATCAGACGGTATCCATTGCTTCAAACTCGAACTTGATTTCTTTCCACAGTTCGCAAGCAACAGCCAACTCAGGAGACCACTTAGCAGCTTCGCGGATAATGTCATTACCTTCACGAGCTAAGTTGCGTCCTTCGTTACGAGCTTGGATACAAGCTTCGAGAGCAACACGGTTAGCGGTTGCACCAGGAGCGTTACCCCAGGGGTGACCAAGTGTACCACCACCAAACTGTAGTACGGAGTCATCACCAAAGATTTCAACTAGTGCGGGCATATGCCATACGTGGATACCACCGGAAGCAACTGCCATTACACCAGGCATAGAAGCCCAATCTTGAGTGAAGTAGATACCGCGAGACTTGTCTTGCTCAACGTAGTTTTCACGTAGGAGGTCAACGAAGCCCATTGTGATACCGCGTTCACCTTCCAACTTACCAACAACTGTACCGGTGTGGATGTGGTCACCACCAGACATACGCAGGGTTTTAGCCAATACACGGAAGTGAATACCGTGGTTCTTTTGACGGTCGATAACGGCGTGCATCGCGCGGTGAATGTGCAACAAAATACCGTTATCACGACACCAACGAGCCAAGGTGGTGTTAGCGGTAAAACCTGCGGTCAGGTAGTCGTGCATGATGATGGGCATATTGAGTTCTTTAGCGTACTCAGCCCGTTGCAACATTTGTTCGCAAGTAGGAGCGGTTACGTTCAGGTAGTGACCCTTGATTTCGCCAGTTTCTGCTTGTGCTTTGTGGATTGCTTCTGCTACAAACAAGAAGCGATCGCGCCATCTTTGGAATGGTGCAGAGTTGATGTTTTCATCGTCTTTGGTGAAGTCCAAACCACCGCGTAAACATTCGTATACAGCGCGTCCGTAGTTCTTAGCAGACAAACCTAATTTGGGCTTAATGGTACAACCCAACAAAGGACGACCATATTTGTTCAACTTGTCGCGTTCAACTTGAATACCGTGAGGAGGACCTTGGAAAGTCTTCAGGTAAGCAACAGGAATCCGCAAGTCTTCCAAACGCAGTGCGCGTAAGGCTTTGAAACCGAATACGTTACCTACGATAGAGGTCAACATATTGGTTACGGAGCCTTCCTCAAACAAGTCTAGAGGATAAGCAACGTAAGCAATATATTGATTATCTTCACCAGGAACTGGTTCGATATCATAACAACGACCTTTGTAGCGATCTAGGTCGGTGAGCAAGTCTGTCCATACAGTTGTCCAAGTACCTGTGGAAGACTCAGCAGCTACCGCAGCACCTGCTTCTTCGGGAGGAACTCCGGGTTGGGGTGTCATCCGGAATGCTGCTAATAAATCTGTATCTTTAGGAGTGTAATCGGGTGTGTAATAAGTTAGTCTGTAATCTTTAACCCCAGCTTGATACCCAGCTTTTGCCTGAGTCTTCGTTTGCGCGTAAGACATATTTTCCTTCCAAGAAGTCACTCTTTTTACTATCAAATCACGTTATGTGCAACTTTTTATCACCCTTGATCTTTCTCCTTTTCTCATTAAAGATATAAGAAGAACTTATATTTAAGGGTCGGCTGTTGGTTGAGGGTAGCGTTGTTTGTGCGAAAAACATTCGGCAGCGGTAGCAAATAACCGCACCTTTCTAGTTGTCTCTATATAGTAGAGGCGCACATCTAGGCGCTTGAGTTTTTCCCTCGTTCCACGAACACAAAGTCTTTTATATATCTTTTGCTTACCCTACTAAACCTGCTTAATTTCAGAGAAACTTCAATGCTTGACGGGCATGATTGGAATTTATGCCTTAAAACTAGGAAAAATTAGGTTTTTTAGGCTTTTTAGCTTATTTCCCCAGTTTTTTCTCCTGATATCTTTTCTTGATTGGGTAAAAAGATATATAAGGAAACTTCACTAACTGCGGTTTAGCTCCAGGGTGAGGCAAAGATAAAAAATTGCACACGACGGAATTTGTAACTTGTCTCACAATATATCAAGAATTCAATAAGTTATCCTTTGAAAGTTTTTAACTTATATATTTAAATTTCTTATTAAAGATTATTTTAAACTTTTTGTTAAGACTGCTTTACAAATGGTGATTATTAGTTGTATAGCAGTACAGTTTCAGATTAGGCTTACCATTATTTCTTTGTATTGCATTTTGCATGACCGAGTTCTTAGGTACTCGAAAGGATATAAAACCGTGGTATTATTTCATAGACGTACTCGTTTATTAATGCTTTCTATCCTGCTGGGGCTAATAGCGACACCAGGCACAGGAATTCCAGCAAAAGCGCAACAAAAACCTGATACTAATCCCACTAATTCCACTGCTACCTACCCTATCGCACCACCACCAAAACGAGTAGACCCACTTCCCGATGACCGGGATGTGCAAGAGAGAGAAACAGAAACTGATTATCGTATTAGTCACTTACTAGGAGATTTTGCCGGTAATCTGTGGGTGGGTTCTTGGCGCGGTTTATCGCGGATTGATCCAAATACTGGTAATGTAATTGCTCGTGTTAGTTTACCAAATATTACTATTGATGCATTAGCACAAGATAAAGTCGGTCGTTTGTGGGTGGGCAATTATGAAGGTTTGACCAGAGTAGACCCCCGTACTAATGAAATTACAGCCCAAAATTTATTATTGCCTTCCAAGCGGGTATTATCGCTATTGATTGATAAACGCGGTTATTTGTGGACAGGTACTGATAGCGGTTTAGCTTTGATTAGTCCCGACCAAGGCTTAATTATGACCACAGTTAAAAATCTACCTGGTGTTAGTGCTAACGCCATGACTTTAGATGCTGAAGGTCATCTTTGGGTGGGGACTTTGGATGGACTGGTACGGATGAATACCGCCAGTGCCTTGATTATGAAGAGGATAAATAATTTACCAGGGACGACAGTACAAACTTTGGCTATCAGTCCCGAAGGGTTAATTTGGGCTGGGATGCCAAATCAACTTTTGGTAATTAATCCCAAAAATGGCATTGTACTGAGGTCTGTAACTCCTTTGCGGGGCAGAAATGTAACTTCAATCCGCTTTGCTCAAGATGGTAGCGTTTGGGTTGGTACTACCAATGGCTTGTTAAGGTTAAATCCTAACACAGGTACTTTGTTAGACAGAGTAGCGGGACTACCTTCCAGTCGGGTATTAACTATTGCACCTGATCTTGGCAATAAATTATGGGTGGGAACCAGCGAGGGACTAGCTTGGTTAATGCCTACAATGGATAAGGCACAACCTCATTTTGGTTTTGGCCGCAGTGTGAAGTAAGGGTGTAGGTGGCAGGTGACAGGTGACAGTGAAGAAAGCAGGGGAGGCAGGGGAAGCAGGGGAAGCAGGGGAGGCATGGGGAAATTTTCGTTCTTTCCTCTTACTCCTGATAGCGAAGCGTGGCGTAAGCCATACTCCTGAACTCCTTGAACTCCTGAACTTCTGATAGCGCAGCTTGGCGTAAGCCATACTCCTTCTTTCTGTCACCTGTCACCTGTCACCTGTCACCTCTTACTCCTGAACTCCTGAACTCCTGAACTCCTTCTATTTTTTATGCCAATTACTACCCAGCAATTAATTCAATGGAAACAGCAGGGACGGACAATTGTCGCTTTGACTGCTTGGGATTATGCGATCGCTCAACTTTTAGATGCTGCTGGTGTAGATTTAATCTTGGTGGGAGATTCTCTGGCAGTGGTGCTGGGATATGAAACTACACTGCCAATTACTTTAGAAGAAATAATTCACCACGCCAAAGCAGTGCGTCGTGGCGTAAAGCGGGCTTTGGTGGTGGTTGATTTACCATTTTTAACCTATCAAGAAAGTATTTCTCAAGCGATGCATTCCGCTGGCAGAGTGCTGAAAGAAACTGGCGCACAGGCGGTAAAATTAGAAGGTGGCTATCCAGCAATGGTAGAAACTGTAGCGCGGTTGGTACAAGCAGGAATTCCCGTCATGGGTCATGTGGGTTTAACACCACAATCAATACATCAATTGGGTTTAAGACAACAGGGAAAAAGCCAAGCAGCAGGAGAGAGAATTTTAAATGAGGCGATCGCCCTCGAACAAGCTGGTGTATTCTCGATAGTATTAGAACATATCCCGCCCCAACTAGCATTACAAATTACCCAAAAATTGCGTATTCCCACTATTGGTATAGGTGCAGGTTCAGAATGTGATGGACAGATTTTAGTGACTTCCGATATATTAGGGCTTTCAGAAAAACAACCACCGTTTGCTAAAGTTTATACAAATTTACGGGAAGAAATTACCAAAGCTGTGCAGAATTACGCCCTAGAAGTACGTGATGGCCAGTTTTATAGAAACACATAATTTTTGCTGAATTGAGACAGATAAAGACTAAACTTAAAATTCTTGTCCAGCAAATTCGTAAGAATTCAGGAATCAGGAGTCAGGAGTCAGAATGTTTTATCAAACAGTAAATTATCAAATATATGATTTTGGGCGTAACTGTTAAAAATCTGACTTCTGACCACTAATAGCTGAATGCTTGCGGAAAACCTAGATTTATAAATGAAGTAATCATGTCCAAGGTTCTTGTTTCCGATCCGATTGATCAAGCTGGTATTGACATTCTTTCGCAAGTTGCAACCGTAGATGTCAAAACAGGTTTAAAACCAGCAGAATTAATAGAAATTATTGGTGAGTATGACGCGCTAATGATCCGTTCTGGAACTCGCGTCACGCAAGAAATTATTGAAGCTGGCACACAGTTAAAAATTATTGGTCGTGCTGGTGTAGGTGTGGATAATGTGGATGTTCCTGCTGCCACTCGCAAAGGTATTGTAGTCGTTAATTCTCCGGAAGGAAATACCATTGCTGCTGCTGAACACGCATTGGCAATGATGTTATCTTTATCTCGTCATATTCCCGATGCCAATGCTTCTGTCAAACGCGGAGAATGGGACAGAAAAACTTTTGTCGGTGCGGAAGTATATAAGAAAACCCTGGGTATTGTCGGTTTAGGGAAAATAGGTTCCCATGTTGCGGCTGTAGCCAAAGCGATGGGAATGAAGTTATTAGCTTATGATCCCTTTATTTCTACAGAACGAGCAGAACAAATAGGTTGTCAGTTGGTAGATTTAGATTTGCTATTCCAGCAAGCAGATTATATTACTTTACACATTCCCAAAACTCCCGAAACCACCAATTTAATCAACGCTAAAACTTTGGCGAAGATGAAACCAAATGCGAGAATTATTAACTGCGCTCGTGGTGGTATCATTGATGAGGCAGCCTTGGCAGCAGCGATTAAAGAAGGTAAAATCGGTGGTGCAGCTTTAGATGTGTTCGATTCCGAACCATTGGGAGAATCTGAGTTGCGATCGCTCGGTAAAGATGTCATCCTCACACCCCACTTAGGTGCATCCACCACCGAAGCCCAAGTCAACGTAGCCATAGATGTAGCTGAACAAATCCGTGATGTTATTTTAGGACTACCAGCCCGTTCGGCGGTAAATATTCCTGGACTTGGCCCCGATATCTTGGAAGAACTCAAACCTTATATGCAGTTGGCAGAAACCTTGGGTAATTTGGTCGGACAACTAGCAGGTGGCAGGGTAGAAACACTGACTGTTAAACTCCAAGGGGAACTGGCAACAAATAAAAGTCAGCCTTTAGTAGTTGCTGCTTTAAAAGGATTACTTTACCAAGCTTTGCGGGAACGAGTAAATTATGTCAACGCCAGCATAGAAGCCAAAGAAAGAGGTATTCGGGTAATTGAAACACGGGATGCCTCAGCAAGAGATTATGCAGGATCGCTGCATTTGGAAGCGACAGGTACTTTGGGAACTCATTCTGTCACAGGTGCGTTGTTGGGCGATAAGGAAATTCACCTAACAGATGTGGATGGTTTCCCCATTAACGTGCCACCTAGCAAATATATGCTGTTTACTCTGCACCGGGATATGCCGGGAATTATCGGGAAACTCGGTTCTTTACTGGGCAGTTTCAATGTCAATATTGCCAGTATGCAGGTAGGACGCAAAATTGTCCGTGGTGATGCGGTCATGGCTTTGAGTATTGATGATCCTTTACCCGATGGCATTCTAGACGAAATTACGAAAGTACCCGGCATTCGGGATGCCTATACAGTCACACTCTAATTTTGGATTTTGGATTTTGGATTTTGGATTGAAAACAGGTAATTAAGTTATTGTTTTTTAAATGAGCAATCATCAATTACCCATAACCAATCTAAAATCTAAAATCTAAAATTTTATGGCTAATACCTGGTGGGAACTGAAAATTTTATGTGAACCAGACCTAGAAGATTCTATCTTTTGGCGACTGGAAAATTTTGGTTGTCGTGGAACAGCTAGTGAAAGTAAAGGGAATTCTGCTCTATTAAAGGCTTATTTGCCTAGCTTTCAAGCACAGCTACTGGATTTGTCGGCGCTGTCACTATGGTTGCGTCAAGATGCTTTGTGTATCGGGTTGCCATCTCCACTGCTACATTGGAATTTGATTGATGAAGAAGATTGGTCTAGTAGCTGGAAACAATATTGGCAACCTCAAGAAATAGGCGATCGCTTTTTGATTAACCCTGCATGGCTACCATTGCCTCAGTCTAGAGAAAGGTTAGTAATTCGCCTTGATCCTGGTGTGGCATTTGGTACAGGGAATCATGCTACAACCCAACTGTGTCTAGAATCTTTAGAAATGCGCCTCAGTGAAGTGCCTGATTCTTTCCTGGCAACAGAGGAAAAAAAAGAGAATTTAGTAATCGCGGATATTGGCTGCGGTTCTGGTATTCTTGCGGTTGGTGCAATACTTCTGGGTGCAGAGAAGGTTTACGCAGTTGATAATGACCCCTTGGCGGTCAAATCTACTTTCAGCAATCGCGCCCTCAATGATATTAATTCAGAACAGTTGATTCCTGCCCTGGGTAGTATAGACATTTTGACAAAAATAATTGATCAACCAGTAGATGGTATTGTCTGTAATATTTTGGCTGATGTAATTATTGAGTTAATTCCAGAAATAGGAGCTATTACTAAACCAAGTACCTGGGGAATATTTAGTGGTATTTTACTAGAACAATCTAAAGCTGTGGCTGATGTTTTGGAACAAAATGGTTGGGTTGTGGCTACTTTGTGGAAAAGAAAAGAATGGTGTTGCTTAAATGCGCGTCGTTCATAAAAATAGGTGACAGGTGACAGGTGACAGGTGACAGGTGACAGGGAAGAGAGCAGGGGAAGATGGGGAGAATAAATCATTATCTATTCCCTGTTCCCTGTTCCCTTATTCACTAATTACCAAATTAAATTAAAGTTTTCAGATGTTGAACTAGTTGTGGTGCTTGAAGCACACCTTCAATTCTATCTACTGGTTGACCATTCTTAAATAGTACCAAGGTTGGCAAGGCTTCAATGTGATACTGATTCGCTAGTCCTGTGTACTTTTCAGTGTCAATTTTGACAATTATTAAACGGTCTTGCAATTGAGCATTAACTTGTTCTAAAATTGGACCCATCATCTTACATGGACCGCACCAGTCAGCGTAAAAATCTACTAAAACTGGTACATCAGAACCTGATAGCATTTCTTCAAAGCTGTTAAATTCCTTTTTAGTTGTCATGATGGCACACACCGATTTTTAATTGTTTGTTTTAATAGTAGTTCTTAGTAAATAGAATCGGTGCAATTTTATGTTTTCTTGAGAAATGTGTTCTTTCACAAAGTATGGAAGAGACATACAGCAGCTTTCAGCAGTCAGCGGTCAGCATTCAGCAATAAAACCCTTTTGGTGCAAGGCTTTGTCATAAAAATTTGTACCTTACAGATCTGCAATATGCTGTATCACTCTTCCATCATGTATAATGTTATTCTCCACAAAAATGATCAGCGTTTTCTCAAACTCTTTGAAAAAGAAGCGATAGTTTTGGAAAAGCTGGGTAAACATTCCCACATTCCTACATTATTGGTATATTTTCCCCAAGATGTACATGATTGAATCAAACAAAATGATGGGTTAATTCGTGAACTTATAATCATTTACCACATTAGCGTAAATAACTGTTTTTCCAGCTACTTGTGCCATTTACTGGCTTTGACAACAACGAGCCTAAATACTTTAATCACCAAATCACCATAAAATAATGAGCGCGGTATCTCGAAGATTAAGGAAAATTCAATGACATTATTACAGGGTCAAGTTGCTATTGTCACAGGTGCATCCAGAGGAATTGGACGGGCGATCGCTCTGCAACTAGCATCCCAAGGCGCAAAAGTCGTAGTTAACTATGCCAGTTCCAGTGCAGCAGCAGACCAAGTAGTTGCAGAAATTACAGCTAACGGAGGAGAAGCGATCGCTCTGCAAGCAGACGTTTCCCAAGCTGATCAAGTAGACACACTGATTAACACCACCTTAGACAAATTCAAACGCATTGATATCTTAGTCAATAACGCTGGTATTACCCGCGACACCCTGCTGTTGCGAATGAAGCTAGAAGAATGGCAAGCCGTAATAGACTTAAATTTAACAGGTGTATTTTTATGTACAAAAGCTGTGAGTAAAATTATGCTCAAACAACGTTCAGGGCGAATTATCAATATCTCCTCCGTTGCTGGACAAATGGGCAACCCCGGACAGGCCAACTACAGCGCCGCGAAAGCAGGTGTGATCGGTTTTACCAAAACTGTTGCTAAGGAACTCGCTACTCGTGGAATTACTGTGAATGCAGTTGCTCCTGGTTTTATTACCACCGACATGACCAGTGATATCAAAGCCGAAGGGATTTTACAATTTATCCCACTTGGTCGCTTTGGGCAACCAGAAGAAATTGCTGGTATGGTACGCTTTTTAGCAGCAGATCCCGCAGCAGCTTATATCACCGGACAAGTATTTAATGTTGATGGTGGCATGGTGATGTAATTTGCAAACAAGGGAACAGGGAACAGGGAACAGGGAACAGGGAACAGGGAACAGGGAACAGGTTAATTTCTCCCGTCTCCTGCCTCCTGCCTTCTGCCTTCTGTCACCTGTCACCTAACTGCTCTTAATTCTTTGCAGAACCGTAAAACCTAAAAGCAAAATAATACTAGCCGCAGAAGCCAAGATCACAGGTAAGGTCATACCTTGGGCAGTCATAGCTAATACATTAAAAAATAAAGTTACAGACCACAAAGTAAAAGCCGCACGACGTTGGGAAAAACCCCAAGCCAATAAACGATGATGTAAATGATCCTTACCGGGTGTACTTAAAGGGTTTTTTCCGGCTAAAAGTCTTCTAATAAATACCTGAGTAGTATCTAACACTGGCAATAGCAGAAATAAAACCGTCGGCACAAGGGCATAAACCGTATTTTGTTGAAGTTTTCCTAAAATGCTAGTTGCTGCTAGTACATAACCGAAAAAGTATGCCCCAGCATCACCCATGATGATCCGTGAAGGGTGAAAATTGTGGCGTAAAAAGCCTAGTGCTGCACCTCCCAAAGCAGCTAATACCAGGGTTGCTGCTGCCCGATTATCAAACTGAGCAGAAACCCCTAACAAACTCATAGCAGTAATAAAACTGATCCCGCCAGCTAAACCATCCATACCATCCATCAAGTTGATGGCATTGGTAATACCTACTACCCACAATACAGTCAAAGCCATTGACAACAGTGAGTCGATAGGTGTACCAAAAGTAACTTGAACACTGATGCCATTAGCCACCAGCAACAAAGCTGTGATCATCTGCGCCCACAAGCGTACAGAAGGTGGTAAGCCAAATTGATCATCAATAAAGCCAACCAGAACTAAAATAGAACCTCCCAGTAAAATTGTTAATACCTGAGCCAATACGCCTTGGAGTTCAATGGGTCGTAAGAGACTAGCTAATACTAAAGCAGCAATTACGCCGGCATAAATAGCCAAACCCCCGGCATTAGGTAAAGGTTCTCGATTCAATCGTCGGGCGTTTGGTTGGTCAGCCCAACCTACTCTTAAGGCAAATTGACGTATTGTCGGAATTAAACGCCAAGTCACAAGCCAAGCCAAAATAAAAGTAAATACTACCGCCAACCAGCCGGTGCCGCTAGGGTTAGCAATTCCAAGGGAACTAAGGGAGTTGTCTAAATTCATCTCCCGATTCAACCATTACTGCTAGTATCCAAAATGAGCATCAACTGTAATATTAATCAATTTTTTATGAGTATTTATGAAATTGAATAGCTGAAGAACTTAGCACTCTTGTCCTGTGAGTGCTAAATTGTCTAATGGAAGCGATAGAGAAATCAAACATGGCTAAGATTATTTCATTTGATGAGGAATCACGGCGGGCGCTAGAAAAAGGCATTAACGCCTTAGCAGATGCGGTAAAAATCACCTTGGGACCAAAAGGCCGCAACGTTCTGTTAGAAAAAAAATTTGGTATTCCCCAAATTGTCAACGATGGTATCACCGTTGCCAAAGAAATTGAACTAGAAGATCCTTTAGAAAATACTGGCGCAAGACTGATCCAAGAAGTGGCATCCAAAACCAAGGATACAGCTGGAGATGGAACCACAACTGCCACTGTTCTAGCACAAGCCTTAGTCAAGGAAGGGCTTAAGAACGTAGCAGCAGGTACAAATCCGATTTCATTAAAGCGAGGAATTGATAAAACCGTAGAGGCGCTGGTCAAAGAAATTGCTAAGGTGGCCAAGCCAGTAGAAGGAAATGCGTTGGCATCGCCCGCCGCAGGTATCGCTCAAGTCGCCACAGTTTCCGCTGGTAACGATGAAGAAGTCGGCAATATGCTGGCACAAGCAATGGAGAAAGTCACCAAAGATGGTGTCATCACCGTTGAAGAATCCAAATCCTTAACTACCGAACTAGAAGTAGTAGAAGGGATGCAAATTGACCGGGGTTACATTTCTCCCTACTTCATCACCAATAACGATCGGATGACAGTGGAATTTGAAAACGCCCGCATCCTCATCACCGACAAAAAAATCAGCAGTATTCAAGATTTAGTACCTGTACTAGAAAAAGTTGCTCGTTTAGGTCAGCCGTTGTTGATCATTGCTGAAGATGTAGAAGGTGATGCTTTGGCAACTTTGGTAGTTAACAAAGCACGGGGAGTTTTAGCGATCGCTGCTATTAAAGCCCCTGGCTTTGGTGAACGTCGCAAAGCTTTATTACAAGATATTGCCATTCTCACCGATGGACAGATGATTTCTGAGGAAATCGGTTTGAGCTTGGATACAGCTACTTTGGAAATGCTGGGTACAGCCCGGAAAATCACCATTGATAAGGAAAATACCACCATTGTTTCTGGTAGTGATAACAAGCCAGAAGTACAAAAGCGCATTGCTCAAATTCGCAAACAGTTGGAAGAAACTGACTCTGAATACGATTCCGAAAAACTGCAAGAACGCATCGCCAAACTTGCTGGTGGTGTAGCTGTAATTAAAGTGGGTGCAGCCACAGAAACTGAACTCAAAGACCGTAAACTGCGGATTGAAGATGCTCTCAATGCTACCAAAGCCGCAGTAGAAGAAGGTATAGTTCCTGGTGGTGGTACAACCTTAATTCACTTGTCTACAAAAGTAGATGCGATTAAGGAAAGCCTCGATGCTGAAGAAAAAATTGGGGCTGACATTGTCAAAAGAGCCTTAGAAGCTCCCTTACGGCAAATAGCAGACAATGCTGGTGCTGAAGGTTCTGTAATTGTTTCCAAGGTCAGAGACACCGATATTAACATCGGTTACAATGCTGCTACCGGAGAATTTGAAGATCTAATCGCCGCAGGTATTATTGACCCTGCTAAAGTTGTTCGTTCCGCATTACAAAATGCTGCTTCTATTGCGGGTATGGTTTTAACTACAGAAGCAATAGTAGTAGAAAAGCCTGAAAAGAAAGCTGCTGCTGCACCTGACGCTGGTATGGGTGGTATGGGCGGTATGGGTGGTATGGGCGGTATGGGCGGTATGGGCGGTATGGGTATGTTCTAATTACCGCTTGCCCAAGTAAATAATTTTTATTTTTTTACAGTTTGTCTTGACAAAATCAGGCAAACTGTTTTTTATACAGGGAACAGGGAACAGGGAACAGGGAACAGGGAACAGGTGACAGGTGACAGATGACAGATGACAGGGACAGAAACTGAGGTTAGTTTCGTGATCAAAAGCTGATTACTGATTGCTAATTGCTAATTGCTCCAAAATAGGTAAAATTTGATGATTAGAAAAATTCACCGTCCTGCCAAAGTCATAAATAAGCCCTTGGTTAAGGAATATTATCATCAACCTGGGACTATACCAGGAACAATAATTGTTGATGAAAATGCTATACAGCCAAATATTATTTTGATTGACTACAACCAAAACGAATTGATTCGAGAACAAATAATCAACCCAGAAGATTGCATTAATTATTTAGATACAGAATCTGTTTCTTGGGTGGATGTCCAAGGTTTAGGTAATAGAGATATTTTAGAAAGATTGGGTAAAGTTTTTGATTTACATCCTCTAGTTTTAGAAGATGTTGTTAATATGGCAGAGCGTCCAAAAATTGAAGACTATGAAGACCAATTGCTGATTATTGCTCGGATGGTAGTACCGAAGGCAAAAGGCTATGGATTTCATAGTGAGCAAGTGAGTTTAGTATTAGGTAAACATTATTTACTCACAGTTCAAGAAGAACCAGAGCATGATTGTTTTGACGGAGTAAGGACGCGAATTAAAAAAAATAAAGGCATAATTCGCAAGCAAGAATCAGATTATTTAGCTTATGCTCTCTTAGATGCAATTATTGATGGTTTTTTTCCGGTATTAGAACTCTATGGCGAACGTATTGAAGAACTAGAGCAAGAAGTAATAGTCAAACCGAGTCCGCAAACGCTACAACAAATTTACCAAATTAGGCGAGAATTATTACAACTACGTCGGGCGATTTGGCCTCAAAGAGATGCAATTAATTCTTTAATTAGAGATGGTAGTGAAATAATTAGTGACGAAGTAAGAATATATCTACGTGACTGTTATGATCATACTGTACAAGTAATGGATATGGTGGAAACTTACCGAGAATTGACATCTGGATTAATGGATGTCTATCTTTCAGCAGTTAGCAATAAAATGAATGAAATTATGAAATTACTAACTGTGGTTTCATCAATTTTTATTCCTCTTACATTTGTGGCTGGCATATATGGAATGAATTTCAATACGGAAAAATCACCCTATAATATGCCAGAATTAAATTGGTATTGGGGTTATCCATTATGCTTGGCATTGATGGCAGTTATTGCTGGTGGGTTAATATTCTTCTTTTGGCGACGGGGATGGTTGTCTAATTCATTCAATTTTAAACAAAAATAAAAGTAAGCTTAAAGTTTTTACAAGGAGTTGACTTTCATTATTATGGCAGTACAAAGTGGTGATCAAAATCTTATTGTTTTAACAGCGTATATTTTGGGAATATATTACACATTCAATCGAATGATTGAATCTATCGACGATATGGTAACGCTAAATTTCCAAAAAGGGGCTGTTGAGGAACAATTGAAAGAACAAAACCTGGAAGATAAAATTGGTATTTCCTTTAAAACAGATACATATTCTTTGGATAAGCTGAAAGATAATTTGAAAGAATTGTCAATTAGCATTGAAAATAAGTCAGACAGTTTAGCTGTATATGTTGATTGGGATAATAGTTCTTGGGTAGTTGAACATAGCAAAAAATCCCGCCGTGTGATTCGCAAATCTCCAGACCTTAGCCGGGATTTAGCAATACCACAAGTTCCTACTATTATTGCTCCTAAGAAAACAGTTTCTGAAAATGTGACAGCAGAAGATGTGTTAAGAAGAGACAAAGAAACAGGAATATATCAACCAGGAGAACCGTTGATTGATATTGCTGGTATGGAAAAACAAAAGCCGTTCAAGAGTTTGTACAAAGACTTTATGGATGGTAAAAAAAATGTAGAATTTTCTTTTCAACTGGTGCTAAGAATATCTGAGTTGCGTGTTGGTTTAGCTCCGGGTGTGAATGTTCCACCGATATCAATTATCAATTGTCCTTTTACTATCGAGAAATTACACTGGACTTATGCCTTGCCTTGGAATAAGAAAAAGTGATGGGGTGATGGGGTGATGAGGTGTTGGGGTGATGAGGTGTTGGGGAGAATAAATTATTATCTATTCCGTGATAAATGAATTGACACAGAATGGTCCATCAAAGCTTAAACTGGATCTAGAGGGAGAGTAGGCGCAGGTGGTTGCAGATCAGTCTTTAAGACTGGTTTGAGGAAAGTCCGGGCTCCCGAAAGACCAAACTTGCTGGATAACGTCCAGTGCGAGCGATCGTGAGGATAGTGCCACAGAAAGATACCGCCAATCAATTTTAGATTGTAGATTGTTGATTTTAGATTGAATTTAAAATCTCAATTGCAAAATTTGAAATTGGTTGGTAAGGGTGCAAAGGTGCGGTAAGAGCGCACCAGCAGCATCGAGAGGTGCTGGCTCGGTAAACCCCGGTTGGGAGCAAGGCCAGAGGAACTATGGTTGGTCTTTTACCAGTTCCGCAAGTAAAGAGCCGCTAGAGGCGTTTGGTAACAAGCGTCCCAGATAGATAACTGCCCTCGCAAGAGAACAGAACCCGGCTTATGTCCTGCTCTCTCTTTTTTTGAATTATGAATGTGTAATTTTTATGTAGTTCGGTTTTTACATTAATACAAAAAACTAGATGATAAAGTTTCGATTTGTGGGAAAACCTGAATAAAAACTATTGTGGCGCGAAAGACATAAAGGATAAACATGGCTTTCCAAAAATTCAATATACAGGGCTGAGTGAAAATAAATTAAAGGAAATAGAAGGGAAGGTAAATCAACATTGTCGGGATTATGTTCATCCTGCCTTGTCACCCATAATCCATGCAATGTAAAACCCTTCAAATAACAGTACAAAAATTTTAGTATTTGTAGTTTATGAAAATTTTTTTATGGAAAATGATATTAATTTATTGAATAGAAGGAAAAATATTTCTAGCAAACCCACAAATAAATAATCTACTTTGTATTTACACCTAGAATTTAATGTTAAGTTAAGAGTTGTTAGCCCTTTTTCCGCACTTACTAAATGTCCCGCGTTTATCCCCGCCGTCAACGGCAACTTGAAAGTTTAGTACAAAAGTTAGGTTTGTCAACAGATGGGCCGATAAAGTGGCCATTGCTTGATTTGGCGCTAACTCATGCCACTGTCTCTGAGTCGGCAAATTATGAACAACTGGAGTTTGTTGGTGATGCGGTGGTACGCCTAGTGGCTGCTGTAGTGTTATGGGAACATTACCCAGATTGTTCTGTGGGGGATTTTGCGGCTATTCGTTCGGTGTTGGTGAGCGATCGCATTCTCTCCCAACTGGCAAGAGAATATGGTTTAGAATTATACTTACTTGTTGCTGGTAGTGCTACTGCTGATCACATTGGTCAAGAGTCACGTCTAGCAGATGCTTTTGAAGCCGTTTTAGGGGCGCTTTACCTCAGCACTCACAATTTAAACCTGATTCGTCCTTGGTTAGATCCTCACTTCCAGCAACTAGCAAAAGAAATTCGCCTGGATCCGGCTCGGCTTAATTATAAAGCAGCTTTGCAAGAATGGACTCAAGCACAATTTAAAGTTTTACCAGAGTATCGAGTTGTGGAAGTCAATCAACCCCACGGTACTCATGAGCGTTTTGTGGCTGAAGTTTGGCTACATGAGAAAATGTTAGGACAAGGTAAGGGACGCTCGATTAAAGCAGCTGAACAAGCTGCTGCTAAAGTAGCTTATTTAGCAATTTCTGAAGAGGTGACAGGTGAAAAATGAATTAAGAATTAAAGTAAGAATTCAGGAGTCAGGAGTTAAGAGTCAGAATGCTTATGAAATCAGGAATAGAGACAAGTTATATTTTCTAAAAATCATCATAACTTACTTGAAAAGCCTTTATTCTCCTGACTTAGAGTATTTTCTATCTTGAATACTTACATAAAAAAGATTGAGAATTAAAAATTAGGATTAGGAATTTTCTGGTTATTTGTTCCTCATGACCAATGACTAATAACTAATAACTAATAACTAATAACTAATAAGCAGGTGAACAGAAAAAAACTGAAATATGCAACGAAAAGTAAAATATCCCAAAACCTCTTCTCTGTTACCCGTTCCCTGTTTCCTTGTCATAACGACAATTTTTAACGCCCACTTACTGAACTAATGACAAAAATTCAACTTGCGGTTATCGGTGTAGGACGTTGGGGAGTGCATTTGTTACGAAATTTTCTCGCACATCCTCAAGTTATTGTGGTGGCTGTAGTAGATCCAGAACTAGAAAAATTGAATACAGTTAAACAGCAGTTTAATTTAGATGAAAATGTATTATTAACAACAGATTGGGAATCTGTAAAGAAGATTTCGGGACTGACAGCAGTGGCGATCGCCACTCCCGCTACTACTCACTATGACTTAATTAAGGATGCTCTCCAACAGGGATATCATGTTTTGGCAGAAAAACCCCTAACTCTTGATCCAGAAGAATGTCGGGAACTTTGCCACTTAGCAGAGTATCAGCAGTTGATATTGATGGTTGACCACACTTACCTATTTCACCCAGCAGTAGAAAAAGGTCAAACCGTAGTCCAAGCAGGTCAGTTAGGTGATTTACGTTATGGTTATGCTACCCGTACTCATTTAGGGCCAGTACGCCAGGATGTTGATGCACTATGGGATTTAGCGATTCATGATATTGCTATTTTCAATACTTGGTTAGGTAAATTACCTGTCAAAGTACAAGCAACGGGTACAGTATGGTTGCAGGGAAATGGAGAAGTGGGGGGAAACACCATAGAAAACCCTGGTTTATCTGATCTAGTCTGGGTAACACTGACCTATCCAGATAATTTTCAAGTTTATGTTCACCTATGCTGGCTGAATCCTGATAAACAGCGTCGGTTAGGTGTTGTAGGTAGTAAAGGTAGCTTGATTTTTGATGAAATGTCCTCTACATCACCTTTAACCCTGATACATGGGGAATTTGCAAAAGAGGGAAATTTATTTATACCTATTAATCAGCGTCAAGAAGTGCTGGACATTGAAAAAGCAGAACCTTTAGGAAAAGTGTGCGATCGCTTTGTTACTTGTGTTATTAATCACACTGCTTCACTGGTTTCCTCTGGTTGGGTAGGTCGGGAATTAGTAGAAATTCTCTCAGCTTTGACGACATCTCTGAGCCAGGGTGGTAAATTGATCAAAATCTGTAACGGTTAATCATTCTCTACTAATTTCGTTTTGTTTGGGTAAGCAGAGTAATTAGGGAAAAATGAAAAAAACAGTCAAAAAAGAACTTTAATTCTAAATTAAGAATTGAACAGACTAAATACACTGCTTTTATAAAAAAAAGGCTGAAAACCCTTGAGGCTTCGCCGTGAGCGTCAGCCGAACGGATAAGTTTTTACGCCACGCTCCAAAACTTAACCGTCCTTTAGGCAAGGGATGAAAGCCATTTGAGGCGTTTACGCCTCAGTGATTTTAACTATTTTCTTTGTTGAGCAATGTAGTGTTTAACTGTTTCTGTACAAATATTGCCAGCAGTGCTAACAAAATAACTAGGAGTCCACAAAGTAGGAAGTTTTAGCAACTCAGGAAATTCTTTTCTCAAGAAATGAGATGCCCTTCCCTTGATTCTGTTCATGATTTGAGATGGGTTATCAGTTGGTTTAGCGTTAATAAACAGGTGTACATGGTCTGGC
>NZ_LUFH02000065.1 GCF_001586785.1 Sphaerospermopsis aphanizomenoides BCCUSP55 | reverse complement strand
GGTGTGGGGTGTGGGGTGTGGGGGAAATACAACCCCAATAACCCGTATGTGGTACAAGCCCCGTCTTTTCAAGGCGATGGCATTGGTGGGGATACAAGCGACAATGCAGTTTTCCCTACCCCTACACCCCTGACATCATCTTTAACAGATTATACACAAGAAGATTTTTGTCAAGATGTTGTGGTAATGTCTTTTTCGTATCAAGCCTTCAAATGTTAACAATGTCCTAAATCATGCCTAGCTACAAAGCTATTCACCCTGATTTATCACCAAAGCCGCTCCTTTCAAAGTTTGTGGGTTGAGCCTTATGTCTGACCTTCCTTTCACTTTAGATCAGTTACGCATTCTCAAAGCGATCGCTCAAGAAGGGAGCTTCAAACGCGCCGCTGATAGTCTTTACGTCTCCCAACCAGCAGTAAGTTTACAGGTTCAAAATCTAGAACGACAGCTGGATGTCCCCTTGTTCGACAGGGGAGGACGACGCGCTCAATTAACCGAAGCAGGGCATCTACTCCTGAGCTACGGTGAAAAAATTCTCAGTCTATGTCAAGAAACTTGTCGCGCTATTGAGGATTTACAAAATCTTCAAGGCGGTACTTTGATTGTCGGGGCTTCTCAAACTACCGGTACTTATCTTTTGCCGCGTATGATTGGGATGTTCCGACAAAAATATCCCGATGTGGCGGTACAACTGCACGTCCACTCTACTCGTCGCACAGCTTGGAGTGTGGCTAATGGACAAGTAGATCTAGCAATTATCGGTGGTGAGATTCCCGGTGAACTGGCAGAATCTTTGGAAATCGTTCCTTATGCTGAAGATGAACTGGCGTTAATTTTACCAACATTCCATCCCTTTGCCAAATTAGAAACCATTCAAAAAGAAGACCTATATAAACTACAATTCATCGCTCTCGACTCCCAATCTACTATCCGCAAAGTCATAGATCAGGTGTTAGCACGCTGTGAAATTGATACCAGGCGGTTTAAATTTGAAATGGAATTAAATTCCATTGAAGCCATTAAAAATGCTGTGCAGTCTGGGTTGGGGGCGGCTTTTGTCTCTACCTCCGCAATCGCTAAAGAATTACAAATGGGTGTGTTACACTGTACCCCCATTGAAGGTGTGGTTGTCAAACGCACTCTCTGGCTGATTTTTAATCCCAATCGCTATAGATCCAAAGCAGCAGAAGCTTTTAGTCAGGAAATTTTACCCCAGTTTGCTACTCCTGGATGGGATGAGGATACGTTAAAATTATCACAAAAAAATCTAGTGGTAACTGCATTGGATACATTAACACCCAACCTAGCTGACGAAGAATAAACATTTTGTCAGTAGTCAAGAGTCAGTAGTCGAAACCTATATCGCTATTGACAACTGACAACTGGCAATTGATAACTGACTAACATGGAAGTTTACTGCACCCGTCCACGCTGCCCCCGTCCAAAAAACTATTTTGCGGATTTAGATGATATTACAACCCTCAGAACAACTCAGCAAAAATACTGCACTAGTTGTGGTATGCCATTGTTGTTAGACGGTCGCTATGTACCTACTAAGCTGCTAGGAAGAGGAGGCTTTGGGGCTGCATTTTTGGCCAGTGATCGCCGCATCCCCGGAATGCGAAAATGTGTTGTTAAACAATTTCAACCCGCAGGAAATTTGACATCTACTCAACTGCAACTGGCGCAAAACCTATTTGAGAGAGAAGCAGAAGTTTTAGCGCAGATAGGTAATGAACATGAGCAAATTCCTGATTTATTTGCTTTTTTTCCTGTAGCTGTCCAAAGTTTGCAACCAGGACAACAAGAACAATTTTTTTATCTAGTCCAAGAATATATTGATGGGCAAAATCTAGAAGAAGAATTAGCCCAAGAAGGCAAATTTTCGGAAATAGGAGTAACACAAATACTCACAGAAATTCTCCCAGTTCTAACTTTCATCCACGACAAAGGCATTATTCACAGAGATATTAAACCCTCTAATATTATGCGTCGTCAAGATGGCAAACTCTTTTTGCTAGATTTTGGCGCAGTTAAACAAGTAACCAATGCCCCCACTGCTGCTTCCACAGGCATCTATTCTATGGGATTTGCACCCCCTGAACAAATGGCTGGAAATCAAGTATTTCCATCTACGGATTTATACGCTTTAGCTGTTACTATCATTACTTTGCTAACAGGTGAAGAAGCCAGTAAACTATTTGATGCCTATACTAATCAGTGGAAATGGCGTACACAAGCTACTGTCAGCGATAGACTAGCTGATATTTTAGACAAAATGCTGCTTCCTGCTGCTAGTCAGCGTTTTCAGTCAGCAGCAGAAGTTTTAGAAGCCCTTTCTCCCCCTATATCCACAGCGATCCCCACACCACCACCACAACCATCTGCACCACCAATAGCACAACCACAACAAAAACCAATTCCAGCACAACCAGCTTTTGCTACATGGGAATTACTAGCTGGGGCTGCTTTTAGTGGGTTTGAAGGGGCATTAATAGCGATCGCATTTTTAAGTGTAGTCAAAAACCCCATCATTACTTTTGCTGTTACCGTTGTGATTTTGAATGGGTTACTTTTTGCTCAAACTAAACGTTGGCTAGAAAAATTTGACTTATTAATTATCCCCGGAATCACTTTTGCTATTATATTCTTTTTTCCCTTTTTACGGAGTAGTTTTGTAATTCAGCAAATCGTTATTTTAGCCATTGGTTCTGCCTTAATTGCTATCGCGGTGACAGCATTATTTCGCCTGATATATAAATTAATATCTGCAATACTATAGAATAATATATTTTAAACTATGAGGAGATTTAGATAGGGTTTGCTGAAAAAGTCTTCTCGTGGGGGCAGGCAAGAGGCAAGAGGCAAGAGGCAAGAGGAAAGGGCTATCTGTTAGCAACAAATTTTTGAGATTTCACCCTCAAAATGCTCGATTTTTCCACTCCTAGTTTTAAAAACCTTGCACCTATTTTCTTTTTTATCAGCCTGAATCCCTTAATTTATCATGGTTTTGCATTTATTCAGCATCCCCTAGATAGATATTTTGATTCAGCTACTAGCCCCATGCAACTTGTACAAATAGTTCCTGGTAATCGCTCTCGTACTGGCTATGACTTTGAGGCAATACATAATAATCAATTAAAATAACTCGTAATTCGTAATTTGTAATTAGGATTTGTAATATATATTTAGCTCAAACTTGAGCAGAGGTTTATTAATTAATTAAAAATTAATTAAGCATTAATTAAAAATTAATTAAGAATTAGTTGAACATTGATCACTCGAATTTAAACAGTGGATTAATTCACTATGTCCCAAAAAAACGAAACCCTGGTTCTCTCAATATCTCTGTTAACAACAATTTTATTAATAGCTGGTGGTTTTTGGTGGTTTAGCAGCAAGTCAAATGTTGACCTAAATAAAATTATTAGCTCCCAGTCAAATAATTCTAGTTCCAGCAATCAAAACCAACCCCAGAACACATCAGCACAGCCCCAAGGTACAACCTTCGCTACAGTCAAGAATGTTCCCACAGGATTATTTAACTACGGAGGCAGTACATCTTGGGCTCCCATTCGACTGGCAATTGACCCCGCAATTCAAGCTGCACGACCAGAGTTTAGACTACGTTATGTACAACCCAGTAATGCGGCTCCAGGTTCTGGTACAGGGATTCAGTCATTAATTGATGGCCAACTAGCTTTTGTCCATTCCTCCCGACCTGTTTTAGACCAAGAATTAAGCCGCGCCCAGCAACGTGGGTTCACCCTCAATCAAATTCCTGTCGCTATTGATGGGTTAGCTGTAGCCGTAAACCCCAACTTGAATATCCCCGGATTGACCATAGAGCAACTTAAATCTATTTACACAGGCAAGATTAACAATTGGAACCAGGTTGGTGGCCCCAATTTGCCAATCAAGCCCTATTCTCGTCGGATTAGTGATGGTGGTACAGTTGAACTTTTTGTCCAAGACATTTTGGGTGGTCAAGCTTTCAGTTCCCAAGTAGAGTTTATCTCCACGACCACCCAAGCCTTAAAAAAGGTCGGTGATAGTCCTGGTGGCATCTATTACGCTTCTGCCCCAGAGGTTGTTCCTCAATGTTCCATTAAACCCTTACCTTTGGGGCGGACGGCAGGGGAATACATTGCTCCCTATCAAGAACCATTGATTCTTCCTAATGAATGTCCTGATAAACGGAATCAATTGAACATTAAGGCTTTTCAATCCGGGAAATACCCGATTACCCGGAATCTGTTTGTGGTGGTCAAACAGAATGGTCAAACTGAAGAGCAAGCTGGCGTTGCTTATGCTAACTTACTGCTAACAGAGCAGGGACAGGAACTAATTACCCAAACTGGGTTTGTTAAAATCCGCTGACTCCTGCTAGTTATGGCTTCATAATTAACATAAACCAACTTATACGCTTTTAAAGTGGCTTCTGGATGCGTTTTAGTTGGGTCTGTTAATTGACTCTGCTGGCAAGCAAATCAAATTATCCCCTTGAGTGAGGATGAGTCCACGCTGACGCAATTTACCCATTAACCGGGTTACTGTGACGCGAGTTGAACCAATTGCGCTGCCAATTTGAGCATGGGTGAGAGGGAAGGGGAGACAATAACCACGAATTACATCGGGGTCGGTTTCGCTCATTGCCGGCTCGCCATATTCCTCAATCAATAAGGTTAGGAATCCTAGCAGTCTGTCAATTGTGCGTCGTTGTCCTAAAGCACTTAGCCATAACAGCTTGCGCTGGTGTTGATATCTAAAGGCATCCATCACTTCACGACGGAAGTGAGGCCAGTTATCTAAATCATGCCAGTACATCCATAGCACCGCAGTTTGGTCAACGTGGGCATAAGACTGGAGTGTGAATGGTGACTGAGCAACAATTTCAAAAGGTTGTCCTGCTCCCACGAAGCCTAAGAAAGCTTCTTCTGGGGTTCTGTTGATGCGTCGAGATGTGAGTTGGCTGGCGGTAGCACTAACTTGTGCTGTTCCTACCATGCGGATCGCACCCCTTTGCACCAAATATAGCAATCCAGGTCTAGCTGGAATGCGCTCATCTTTGCTGAAGGTGCGGCAGCGGTAGTGTTCTTGAGCCCAATCAAGAATTCGTTGCCAAGTTAAGAAAGGCCGTGATGCCTCGGAAAAGGAGGATTGAGATTGCATAGGTAACAAAGAGCGTTCGGCTGAAGACAAAGACTAAATAAAAAGGTGCAAGGAGTGTCTTTGTGTTAACAGGGTAGGCTTAACGCCTAACAGCGTCAGCCATCCAAAGTGTAGAAAGCAATGAAAGCTATCTACTCTTTTGTTATACTTCTTACTGTACAATGAGGGTAGTAAAGTTTACTAACGAAACATCAATTATTCATGAAATTTTATCCTACTCTCATTTTTCTTTACCTAGACTAAACTTCTATCCAAAGGTGGATGGAACAGGATAAAATGGTGATTGCCACAAAAGTTCCCCAAATAGCTACGTGCATTATTGGCTACTTTTTAAGAAGTATACCTCAATTAAACATTTAGTATATATCCATTTCCTGAATTTTCTAAGTGTTTATACTAAGGATGAGGAAATTCTAAGCATAGGAAAGGGGAAAATTCCTCTATATCAAGACACAGATGCTGAAAAAATTTTATATATTTCCAGTTTGGGGCTGCGAATTTCTGCATCCAGACATCCACAAGCATTAGAAATTGTCCAGGAACTAGCTACTTATTTATCAGCAAATTGTGGGGACATTTTTAGCTCTCAAATAATTTCTCCACATTGGATTCATCTAGAACTGACTGATTCTGCTTTAGGGAGTTGGTTACATAACCTGACAGTCGATAGTTCAGGTTTGGAGGGTGTGCAGGAAGAGATGGGGCGCAGGGGAGATGGGGAGAATAATATATCACTTTCTACTTCCTGTCTTCTGTCACCTGTCAAGAGTCACCTGTCACCTTCCTCTTCTTTCCTGAGAAATAAACAGATATTATTCTTTACAATTCAATACGCTCACGCCCGTTGCTGTTCGTTATTAAGATTAGCTCACCAAGAGGGATTGATTCAACTTATAGATAATAGTGCTGGTGTTCAGTGCTTTTTGTCCGCGCGGGCTATACCCTGGTTAAATTCTGATCAGAAATTCCGTCTTCAGCAACCAGAGGAGATTCGACTCATTCACCAGTTGGTCAAAATGGTGGATGATTTGATATTTCCTGATGTTCACAGTGCAGTTAATTGGGAAAAAGCCGGATTGAAATTAAGCCAAGCTTTTGAAAGCTTCTGGTGTCACTGTCGCATTTGGGGTGAAGTGAAAATGAATTTCTGGGAGTTAGCCCAAGCTAGACTGGGATTGCTAATAGCTACTCAGGTAGTTTTGAGGGCTGTGTTAGAAACAAAATTAGGTGTCTTAGCTCCTGTGGAGTTATGAATAATCCAAAATTCTATTGACGAAATAAAACTCCTCAGCTATATTATCAGGTGTGTGAGGAGCGAACCAAAAAAGACACCGAGACGAAACACGGCCAGTCGTCGGTGTCTTTTTTGTTGTTTAGAGTAATAATTTGGCAATTGCGATCGCCACTCCATCATTTTCGACGCTGGGTGCTACCCAATTAGCGATCGCTTGCACTGGTTCTGGGGCGCTACCCATGGCCACACCAATACCCCCATACTCCAGCATTTCCACATCATTGAAATTATCACCAATAGTCATGACGTTATCACTGGTTAATCCCAGCAGTTCTTCGGCAAGATAACGAACAGCAGTTCCTTTGTTGACAAAAGGATTCGCTGCTTCCAGAAAGGTGGCCACAGATGTGGTCATATAAAGTTCTGCTGGTGTATATTGCAGACGAAGATTTTCCATGAGTTCTTGAATTAAATTTGCGTCATCACACAAAGCCAAAACTTTAGTGGGTTCATTAGTTAGAACTTGACGCAGATCACCTACAGGAATAGGAGTAACACCGCAGCGGACTCCATAACTTTCGGTTGCTGTGGTAATTTCCCGTACGTAAAGCTGATCATTGATGTAGAAATGAACAGAGAGTAAAGAACGTAATTCTGACTGTTCAAAGTAGTCTAATAGTTGATGGGCAATTTCCCTAGTTACAGCTAAATGTCGATGGAGTTTACCAGTATTTGGGTCTTGAATCCAAGCTCCTTGATAAGCTACCAGTGGTAGAGTTGATTTAATTTCTTGATGAAACCGTAAAGCTGAACAATACATTCTACCTGTGGCTATGGCCACTTGAATCCCTTTTGCTTGGACTGCGGTAATAGCTTGCTTGACAGTTTCCGTGATTTGATTGTCATGTCCAGCGATCGTACCATCTATATCTAAAACTAATAGCTGAATATCTTTTCTATTTGTGGACTGATGGCGAACAGATGTTTCATGGGTAGATAGTTTGTGCATAAATTCCCCAGCGTGGAAATACTAGTAAGAGATTAACAAGCTCTGGCACGTAGTGGGGAATATTTGGGATGATTAATGCTTATCCACAAACAGCAATTTATCGCATCTTGATAGATACGATAAAGAAAAATCAAAAAATATATTTACAAAATTGACTATTAAAACCTAAACTTGAAAAAGTGGGTGGAAAAACCGCCCGTGAAGAAATTTATTACTTTGAGATTTGAAATAGTCTTTTTTTGCTTTGTGACAAAAAACCGAAACTCGCAATTAAACCAAATCCCAGTAAAGCAGAGGGTTCAGGCACTTTCGCTGAATTGGCAGAAGTGTAGTTGTATGTAACTTTCAGCTGTCCTTTAGCAAGTGTACCAATTTGAGAAATAATGTTACCCGATCCTGTAACTTTTGAATCAGCTATAGCTGAAAGCAAAAAGTCTACATTGCCAGAACCAATAAATGCAGTTAGGTCGTTGGTTAAAGTCTGAGTCGCTACCTCTTCATCTATAATGTTATTGAGTTGGCTTCCAGAAGTACCAGCAAAATCAATGTTGCCATCAAAGGCAGTAGCTGAATAGGATTGAGAATTGTTGGGATTGAGTGAAAATAAAGTTGTACCACCTTGAGTTAAGTTAAGTGTTGCGCTAATGTTGGCTGTGATTAAAGATGCAGATTTATCCAAGCTTTCAAATTTGGCATTTCCGTTAATATAGCCAACAATATCTAAGGTGACACTGTTAAGTGTACCGAGAGAAGAATCAAACTGTTGCAAGCTCAGTGTTTGAGTGAAATTTGTGGCAGTAAAATCTCCAGAAGAAGCTGTGTAGCTAATAGAAGCTGCGTTAGCGGCTCCAGCAGTGGCAACAATTCCTGCTAATGTACTTGCGGCAGCGAAAGTGTTAAAAAGGTTAGATTTCATTGGTAGATTGCCGTGTAAAAAAAATTGCAGTTATAAGTATTATCTAACCCTAAAATTTTGTTTGCCGCTTTCGTAAATATACCCAATTTGATTTAAATTTTTGATGATGATTCTCTTGGCAAAATATAAATATTTCATTTGGGTATTATCTACACTAGGGAAAATACTAGTTTGATAGATTATTGCCTATATATGAGATAAACAAATAACCACCAACTATGCAGCGCAAGAACTACAGCCTTTTAAAATTTGATATTTATCAACTTTCAAGACTCCTGATATCATCATTTTATGCCCAAAAATTACCCTAATAATTTAATTTCCAATTCTACAATTACAAATAATCTGATATTTTTTATTGTTGTTAGATATTTAACGAACACTTAAGTGGAATAAAACCAGGTTTTACTTACGTAATCTCTATTCTAGGAAAAATACTAGCTATAATATACTTATGTCTCAAAATTTTGTTAGTAAATTGACTTATCACTCTACAATCACAAATAATCCTACGTTTATTCTCGTAGATGGACATTCCCTAGCTTTTCGTTCTTATTTTGCCTTTGCTAAAGGTAAAAACGGAGGACTAAGGACAAAAGCAGGTATTCCTACTAGTGTTTGTTTTGGCTTTCTTAAGTGTCTACTGGAAGTAATGACTACACAACAGCCGCAAGCAATGGCTATAGCTTTTGATTTGGGGTTGCCTACTTTCCGTCATGAAGCAGATGATACTTATAAAGCGGATCGTTTAGAAACACCAGAAGATTTTATTCCCGATTTAGAAAACTTACATGAGTTATTAAGAGGTTTAAATTTACCAATTTTTACAGCACCAGGTTATGAAGCAGATGATGTTTTAGGAACTTTGGCGCAAAAAGCATCTGCGGCTGGTTATCGAGTCAAGATTTTATCAGGTGATAGAGATTTATTTCAACTAATTGATGCTGAAAAAGAAATTTCGGTTTTAAATTTCAGTCCTGAAGCTTTGAAACGTTCTGCAAATAGTATTACTGAATTTCAAGCAGAACAAGTTAAAGAAAAATTAGGTGTATTACCTACACAAATCGTTGATTTTAAAGCCCTTTGTGGTTATAAATCAGATAATATTCCTGGAGTTAAAGGAATTGGCGAGAAAACAGCAGTAAAACTGCTCAATACTTATAATTCTCTAGATGAAATTTATGCAAAATTAGATGAAATTACAGGTGCAAATCAGGATAAATTGGTTGCAGGTAAAGAAGATGCGCTGCATTCTCAATATTTAGCAAAGATAGTTGTTGATGTGCCTCTAGAAGTTAATTTAGAAGATTGTCAATTAACAGGTTTTGATACTCATAGTTTAATTCCTATTTTAGAAAAATTAGAATTTAAGAAATTTTTAGAACAAATTAACGAACTACAACAGAAATTTGGTGGGAAAGTTCCAGAAACAAAAATAGAAAAAATTCCTGCACAAGCAGAAGATGATGATTTATGGTTTTTTAGTGCTGAAGATACAGCTAATGCAGAAAAACAATCTAATTCATTACTTGAGATTCGTATTATTGACACAACAGATAAATTACAAGAATTAGTTAGCATTCTAGAAAAATGTACCAACCTAGAAACACCCGTTGCTTGGGATACAGAAACTACTGATTTAGAACTAAGAGATGCAGCTTTAGTCGGTGTTGGTTGTTGTTGGGGAACAGATCCTGATCAAGTTGCTTATATTCCTGCTGGTCATAAAATAGGAAAAAATTTAGAGTTAGATTTAGTTTTAGAAGCATTGCGTCCAATTTTAGAAAGTGCAAACTACACAAAAACTTTTCAGAATGCTAAGTTTGATAGATTAGTTTTTAGGTTACAAGGCATTAATTTAAATGGTGTGGTATTAGACCCGATGTTAGCAAGTTATTTCCTCAATCCAGTTAATACCCATAATTTAAGTGATTTATCTTTAAGATATTTGGGTTTACAACTAACCGAATATAATGAGATTGTTCCCAAAGCCAGTAAAAAAGAATTACAATTAACTATTGCTAACATTGGCATCAATACAGTAGCAAATTATTGTGGTACTCAAGTTTATGCCACATTTCAATTAGTTGATAAATTGCGTGCAGAATTAGAAAAAGCACCAGATTTATATAAATTATTAGTCGAGGTGGAACAACCGCTAGAAGCAGTGTTAGCGGAAATGGAATATACAGGGGTGAGAATTTATTCTCAATATCTGAAAGAATTGTCGCTGTTGCTAGAATTAGATTTAGAAAAGTTAGAAACAAAAGCAACTGAAATTGCTGGGGAAAAATTTAATTTAGGTTCTCCCAAACAATTGAGTTATATTTTGTTTGAAAAACTTGGCTTAAGTACCAAATATTCCCGCAAAATTCAAACTGGTTATTCTACAGACGCAGCAACCTTAGAAAAACTTCAAGAAATTGATACAACGGGATTTGTAGATGCAATTATTGAATATCGCACTCTGTCCAAATTAAAATCTACTTATGTAGATGCTTTACCAGCGTTAGTACATCCTAAAAGTCAACGGGTACATACAGATTTTAATCAAGCTGCAACTTCCACAGGCAGGTTATCTTCTTCCAATCCTAATTTACAAAATATTCCTATTCGTACAGCTTTTAGCAGACAAATTAGAAAAGCGTTTTTACCTGAGTCTGGTTGGTTAATGGTAGCTGCTGACTATTCACAAATTGAGTTAAGAATTTTGGCACATTTGAGTAAAGAACCAGTATTAATTCAAGCATATAAGCAAAATGAAGATATCCATACTGTAACAGCTAAATTAGTTTTTGAAAAAGACGAGGTGACATCAGAAGAAAGACGGTTTGCGAAAACAATTAATTTTGGTGTGATTTATGGTATGGGTTCGCTTAAATTCTCCCGTTCAACGGGGATAGATAAGAATGCTGCTAATGAGTTTATTAAGCGGTTCAATGAACGATATCCCGATGTATTTGCATATTTAGAAAGAGTGAAAAAAGAAGCTATCTCTCAAGGGTATGTAGAAACTATTTGTGGAAGAAGGCGTTATTTTGATTTTACAAGTAAAAGCTTAAAAGAGTTGAGAGGCAGCAATTTAGAAGATATTGATTTGAGTAAATTAAAAAATTTAGGTCCCTATGATGCAGGGTTACTGCGTTCTGCAGCTAATGCACCAATTCAAGGTTCTAGTGCGGATATTATTAAAATTGCAATGGTGCAATTACATGAAGTATTGAAAAATTATCAAGCGCGGTTATTGTTACAAGTACATGATGAATTAGTATTTGAAGTTCCTCCACAAGAATGGGAAGAATTACAACCACAAATTAAGTCAGTGATGGAAAATGCTGTGAGTTTAAGTGTACCTTTAGTGGTAGATGTGCGTGCGGGCGATAATTGGATGGAGACGAAGTAGGAAAAATTAAAAATTAAAAATTAAAACCGAAGAAATGTAGCTTTTTTAAAGCTTTTGGCGATTTAGATTGTGCTAATTTAAAATGCAACAGCTTACAAACAACATTGATAAATACAAAAAATTACATTTTCTTAATAAACCTTTAAGAATTTACCAGCAACTGGCATGATTGGTGTAGGTGTGCAAGTAGCAATCAAAAAAGCTGTTTGGTGTCATTTTTGAATATTTCTTTTCAAGATTCCCACAAACACAGTTGATGTAACACAATTTGGCTACTACATCACCCCTAGCCTTTTTGTTTAAAAATCACTGGGGTGTAGGATGGTAAATAATCTTTCAATACCATTGTGTTGTCAAACATGGTTGGAGACAGAAAATCATGGGACTATGCAATACTTACAGGCAATGGAACGTTTATTAGTAGTAGTTCAAGACCTTTCCCTTGCTCGTAGTTTAGACAGAATTATGGAAATAGTGCGGGTAGCTGCACGGGAGTTAACTGCTTCAGATGGAGCTAGTTTTGTACTACGAGACAATGGCTTCTGTTACTATGCTGATGAGGATGCGATCGCACCGCTGTGGAAAGGTCAGCGATTTCCTATGAATATTTGTATTGGTGGTTGGGCAATGTTTAATCATCAACCTGCAATCATTGATGATGTAAGTATTGATGAGCGTGTTCCCCATGTTGCTTATAAACCTACATTTATTAAAAGTATGGTTATGGTTCCTATCCGCACACAAAAACCCATAGGAGCTATTGGCACTTATTGGGCAACTCACCATCAACCTACACTAGAAGAAGTAAAAGTGTTGCAAGCATTGGCAGATGTTACATCTGTAGCAATGGAAAATGTAGAAGTTTATGCTGAGTTAGAACAGCGAGTCAAAGACCGGACTATTGCTTTAGAACAAGAAATTGAAGAACGAAAAGCAGCTGAAGCTGAAGTGCGTCGTCTTTCTCTAACTGACGAGTTGACAGGTTTATACAATCGACGAGGTTTTTTTGTAGTCGCGGAACAACAATTAAAAACAGGTAAAAGAACTCAAATTCCTACTTTTTTAATGTTTATTGATTTAGATGGACTCAAACAAATCAATGATAAATTAGGTCATGAAATAGGTGATGCAGCTATAGTGGCAGCGGCGAATTTAATTACAAAAACTTTTCGTCAATCTGATACTTTGGGGAGATTGGGGGGTGATGAATTTGTAGTATTACTACAAGGTAATGACCCTAGTTTAGAAGTAATGATAGGGCGATTACAATCTGCAATTGATAAATTTAATCGGTGTAGTAAGCAGCCATTTCAGGTTTCTATGAGTATTGGAGTGGTGAATTATGATCATAATCAACCCGTTTCTTTAGATCATTTAATTACTTTAGCTGATGAACTAATGTACCAACAAAAACGTGCTAAAAAACAAGCTTGTATAACGTGATTACAATTTGTCACCAATGAAAATATCAGGTTGTGGTGAATTAGTAAATGGGCTGCTACCGTTTGCTATTTCTGGATGTATAGCAGGTGATAGATGACAAAGTTAAAAGGCTTTTACAGTCTAGATTTTATCATCTGTTAATTTTCTAACCACCTTGGCTGTTGCTATAAAATAATTTTCGATATAATTCACAACTTGGTATTACTTTATCTTTTAACTGTTTGATCAGCCCCATACTGCTGAGTTTATACGTCATGAACGGCTCTAATGATATCGGTTGTTTAGCACTTATGACAGTATCTAATGCTTTTGCTAATTCAGGTTGTTCTTGCAATGTTGCTTGATGACGTTGCAAGTGAGCAGCATAAATTCCACTCGATGTAGCTGCTGTATCCAAGAATTGAGCAAAGGTCATTTCCCCCCGGCTGAGATGATAAATAGCCAGATGTACCAAGGCTGGATGTCCTTCCACTAAAGTCATAAGTTGTGTAGCTTCCAAGCCATCCTCCCAATCTAATCCATAGCATTTAGCTAACTGTTGTACCTGCTCTAAATTGAAACTGTTTAACTCGATTGGCAATCCAACATTAAATGGAGATTGCTTTAACTGGAGAGGTACATAAATTTCAGTTGAGTGAACTATAATCAGTCGTAACTTTTGCCAAATTGGTTCTCTTTTCGCTTCTTCATACCAGGAACGAAACAGAGGTAAAACATCTTTGGCTGTCAGAGGATGTTCAAAAATATAGTTGACTTCATCCAAGGCTAAAACTAAAGGAGCATCAATTTGCTTTAAGATATGATTGCGAAAATAAAGAGAACAACTAATTTTGCTACCAATATCTTCATCCCAATAATCTTCTAACTTTGGTTCTAACTGAAGTTGACGAGTAACATTGGCACATAGCCACCGCAAAAAGCGATTCAAATCATTCAAAATTACATCGTCAATTTGCTCTAGATTTAAGCTGACAGTGTGGTAGTCTTGGTGGGTGGCATAATCCAAAGTCCTGAGTAGCAAAGAAGTTTTACCCATCTCTCTAGGTGCTTTAATTCTTACTAAAGCCCCAGATTTTCTAATTTCTTCATAAACTTGGGTTTCTATCGCAGTTCGTTCTATGTAAAAAGGAGAATTGAGGGGAACAGCACCACTTGGATAACAGGGAGAATAGTGGGAATTGTCCATATTTTCTGCTATGTAAATAGGACGAGAAGGGTTAATGGATACAATGACACTTTCTGCTGTATCTTTGTGCCAGTTAAACTCTGAATTAGAGGTTTGTATTGTCAGCTTTTGATTTACCCAATCCAAATTAAAGACTTTTGCATAGATTGGGTTCTTAACTTCTAAACTTCCTTGGTGTTGGGCGACAAGTCCCGATAATCTTAATTCTAGATACTCAGGGGAGTTGTGATCAGGGATTTTTCCCTGTTGGATAATTTGCTGATATAGCTGCAATAATTGTGTGCTTTTGGGAGTATTGCGAAGTAAGCGATCGCGGATAGTTCTTAAATGCTCTGGTTCGTCCTGACTTTCCCAATTTTGGATAATTTGGTTCTGGACAATTTGCTCTACCCACTGCGATTCTTCACCCTCTTGTAGAGGATAAAATTCTGTGTTGTTATTGCAGCAATTGACAATTAACCAACAAAGTTTTTGAGTTAAGAAAGGTTGTCCATTAGTCCAATATAAAACTTCTTTTAAGACTGCTTCTGGATTAATGACTTTCCCGATTAATCCCTTTGCTAAAGGTTCGCTATCTTTAATTTTAAATCCTTGCAATTCAATAGCTCGACCGATGTTAAAAGGAGTGGAATAGTGTTTATCTTGAATCAACTCTGAAGGCGTAGCTACCCCCAACAAAGCAAAAGATAATCGCCTGTAGTCTGGCTTGTGCGCTCGATTTTCGTAGCAGTGACGAATCAAAGCAAAAAATTCGTCGGTAGAAAATTTCAACCCCAGTACGTTATCAATTTCATCAATAAAAATAACTATTTTTTCCTGAATCTGCGTCAATAATACAGTTTCAATAAATTGATTTAAGCACTGAATAGGAGAAAGATCATCCCGTTCTTTTAACCAACTACGCCGATTTATTTGTAACTTAAAACCGCTGACTAATTCTTGAATAATTCCCCCATACCATTGGGGAGCCGTAATTTGTTGGCTACCAATGCCGCTTAATTCAATTTCTGCACAAATAAATCCTTGAGTTCGCAATTTATCCATTGTCCGTACTCGTAAGCTAGATTTCCCCATCTGTCTAGCGTTGAGAACATAGCAATACTCAAGTGCTAATAACCCTTCATAAAGTTCAGTATCAGCCTGTCGCACTACATAGGTAGGGGCATCAGGCGGGAGACTACCACCTGGTTGATAGGTGGCGTTGAGTTTGGCAAACATTGGTATTTTTAGAGGCTTAAAACCTGGTTCAGTGTTAATTGTCACATGGTTTTAGGGTTTTGAGTGACTGAATTTAACTGAATTTAACTGAATAGGCTGATTTTTAAAGTCCTAAATTTAACTGAATTATTGAATTGCGAAGTCAAAGATAATTTAAATTGTGACGAACAACACAAAAACCAACAACAAATCAATGGGTTCTAATGTCTCACAGATAACAGCGAAAACAGCTGGTTTCAGTGACATTACAGCATTGGACGGACTCCAATCCCTCTGGGCTGAATCTCTCGGCGACCCTCGCATCTGCATTGCAGTTCTTGACGGACTAGTTGATCAGTCTCACCCCTGCTTTGATGGTTCCCAGTTTACTCGGCTACCGACCCTAGTTTCTGGTGTCGCAGACCAAGGAACGGCATCTCAGCATGGAACTCACGTTACCAGCGTCATATTTGGTCAACATGGCAGCCCTATACGTGGCATTGCCCCTGGCTGTCGTGGGCTGATTGTACCAGTGTTTACAAATGGCAGTAAAGGTGGCATTTCCCCCTGTTCCCAGATTGACTTGGCACGAGCCATTACCCAAGCGGTTGAGCGGGGAGCCAATGTAATTAACATTAGCGGTGGTCAATTAGCAGCATCGGCTGAATCTGATAAGTTACTGGCTAATGCAGTCCGCCTTTGTGCCGAAAACAATGTTCTGATTGTAGCGGCTGCGGGCAATGATGGCTGTGATTGTCTCCATGTTCCTGCTGCTCTGGAGTCAGTATTGGCAGTAGGTGCAATGGATTCTTCTGGAAATCCCATCGGCTTTAGCAACTGGGGTGAGGTTTACAGAACACAAGGTATCCTTGCTCCTGGGGAAAACATTTTAGGTGCTATCCCAGGTGGTGGAACTGCTAATAGAAGCGGTACAAGTTTTGCAACTCCTATTGTATCAGGACTTGTTGCCTTATTGCTGAGTATTCAACTGCAACGAGGTGAGAAGCCTGACCCCCACGCTATTCGTGATGCCATTCTCAAGACTGCTTTGCCTTGCAATCTACAAAAAAATTTAGATAGCCGACGTTGTTTAGTCGGAAGTCTGAATATCCCTGGCGTACAAGCCCTAATTACAAAAGAAGGAATACAAAAAATGTCTAATCAAGAAGAAGTAATGATTCAACCAAGTGAAGTTAACAACATTGAGCAAGAAGTAATTAACCAAGTAACAGAAATGCAAGTATCTAACTTGCAAGAGTCTAACCACTCTATACCAATGATGAACCTACAGCCTACCTCAGCTAATGTAGTTCCTTCATCTATCGAACCTTCTGAGTGTGCCACCTGTGCAGGACAAAAGACTGCACCACCAATAGTATATGCACTAGGAACACTAGGGACAGATTTCGGCACTGAAGCTCGTCGAGATTCTTTTAGCCAAATGATACCTCCTGGTGTAAGTCTGGTGGACTATCTCAGCCAAAATCCTTACGAAGCACAATCATTGATTTGGACTCTGAGCTTGGATGCTACACCAATTTATGCGATCGTACCTGTAGGTGCTTATGCAGCTTTTGGTTACAACAGGTTGCGGGAAATATTGGCAGAGGGTGATAGTGTCGAGCGAGTTTCAATCCCTGGGCGTATTGCAAGCAGCATCAAACTAATGTCAGGTCAAACTGTTCCTGTGATTGTTCCAGAATTGCGGGGTATATATAGTTGGACAATTCCAGCTGTCATTGATTCATTAGTACCAGCCTACCCAGCACAAACACGGGAGAATTTGACTGCAAAAATTCGAGAGTATTTAGAGCGGATTTATTATGAATACCGCAACTTGGGTGTTACACCACAGGAACGGGCGCTTAACTTCTCAGCTACAAACGCTTTTCAGGTGACAGAGGTTTTGGCTAGTGCTGTAGATGCTCAACTAGGACTTCAAAGCATTGGAGTAACAAAGAGTCCAATCTGTCGGCCTGACTCAGATTGCTATGATGTGACGCTACAGTTTTTTAACCTTGAGGATAGCCGCAGGGCTGGAAAGGTCTACAGATTTACCGTTGATGTTAGTGAAGTGATTCCTGTCACCATTGGTCAGGTTCGTTCTTGGTCTATTGCTAGTTAGTAAAACTTGAAAAATCGTCATAGTTCAAACAAGGAGAAGTAGTTATGAAAATTCCAATCCAAGCCGGACACGTACCGCGATCTAGCGTTATGTGTCCCGCAAAAATCCAACAATTAAAATGAGGAAATCATGAAACTTCCAATCCAAACTCAACCAGTTAATCGCCAAGTTGCTGCAACTAAACTCACGAGTAAGGGTATTGTTCCATCTGTAGGATGCTGCGGTCCTGGAAATCTTGCTTGTTACGGATTATGCATTAACGGCTACACCTGTCTAGGCGTTTGTGCTTAATTCCGAAGTTCGGAATCCGAAGTCATTTTAAACTTCACGATGATTGATCATAGATGTCACCAATGAGTGATTTCTGTTAGATGAACACCCAATCGAAAAAACAACCAAACAATCTTGCAAAGGAGAATACCTTCATGAAACTTCCCATTCAATCCGCACCTGTTATTCGCCAAGTTAGTACAGCCAGTTATGCTTCTAATGCCGTTACTCCTTCCGCGTCGTGCAACTGTCCTAACACTTGTATAGGTCTGTGTATCGAAGGACGATGCAATGGACTTTGTGTTTAGTAAGTTACCTTGGAAAATTTTGAGGTAGTTAGTATCTATAGCAATAGATATCCTCAAATAACCAAAAAATAAAGTGAGGGGTGTCGGACACCCCTCACTGCACGGTCACTTCCCACAAGACAATCTTGAAAACTTCAACAATAATGAACAATAACGAGAAAAAGTCATGAAATTTTTCCACCAATTACCTGAAATAACTTCAGGAAAAACTCTGAAAATGAGTACATACCGTAAATTAACGATCGCACTTCTCAGCGTTGTGGTTTGGTTCTCTACCATCACCACATCTTTTGCTGATGTCAACACAAAAGTAGCATCTTCCGAGCAAATCCAAGCACCTATTCAGGTTCTAGCTTTTGTTGATTCTGATGATACAGATGCCATAGGTAAACTGTATGGGGATATTCAACAAGCTTGGAAACAACCTAATATAAAAGACAGTTTGTTTGCGGTTTGCGATGCAACCACACTGGATAAAGATTCATGTTTAGATATCCTGAAAGCTGAGATAGCTCATAAACAGGCAAGTATAATCAATTCTTGCTATGGTACTCCAGGTACTAATGGAAGATTGTGCCTAGATTTGACATTAAAAAATTTAGGTTTAAGATTTGATGATTTTGATAGATGGATTGACGAGCTAGGTTAATTAGTATTTGATGAATTTAACTAATAAAATTCACATAACATACAACAACTAGAAGATAGCGATCGCCCTATTTGTCCCAGATAGCGATCGCTCCTCATCTAGAATCAAAGCCATTTTCACCGAAGTGCGATCACCCTACTTATCCATCAAGCGATAGCTTTTTAGATTTGTGGAAGGTGATCGCTTCAAAAGACCAAGGATTAATAATTACAACTCCAGTCCTGGCAAAGTCTTTTTAATTCCGAGTGACAAGTGATAGACAGTTATGAATTGCGAAAGCTGCAAGAGTTGTTGTTCTAGTTCTGGAATAGCCATGATGGGGTTTCAGTGGAGGATAATTTGATTTTATTTAACTTTCTGCATTGTACCAACTGCACCCTTACCCATTGCCGCAGATCATGAATCCTGTTCGCTTATTTGTAGAGAGATATGATTGACATTCCCCTAATTTCCAATCACATCATTAAAATAACTCCGATACAATTGACAACGTGGCTCCACTTCATTACCTGCCAACTTAACCAAACCCATACTCTGCAACTGATAAGCTGAAATTGTTTCTAATCGCACTGGTTCAGTAGAAGAAATCACTATTTGAAATGCTGCCATGAGTTTCGGTTTCTGTTCCAAATTCAACCAATATTCCCGCAAATGATGGCGATAAATACCCCCATCTGTAGTTGCTGCTGCTAACAATTCCTCAAGACTAATATTGGGATAACTTTTGAGGTGAGAAAATGCTTGCTGCAACAAATAAGGATGACCACCTACTAATTTTAGTAAAGAATCTACTAAAGTTGAATTTCCACCTAATCCAAATTTTTCGGCAAATACTAACACTTGCTCTCTAGTTAACTCTGGTAACTCAATGGGTAATCCGACATTAAAAGGTGATTGATTAATATTCAGGCGGATATAAACATCAGTCGCATGAGCAATCACTAATCGCAGTTTTTGCCAATTTTGACGGCTTCTGGCTTTCTCATACCAAGAACGCAATAACCCAAAAAAGTCTTCATAAACTTCAGGATATGGGAAAAGTACATCCACATCATCTAAGCAGAGAACAAGGGGATTTTGAGCTTCAGCTAATAAGTATTCTTCTAAATAAGTGGTGCAACTTACCTTTGCTCCCATACCCTCTTCATCCCAACAGTCATCTATTTCACGGGGTAAATGCAATTCTCGACTGAGATTCAAACAAAACCAGCGCAAAAATTTATTCAAGTTAGTAAAATGAGTGTTCCTATCTGCCATCTCCAAACTTAAGCTGACTGTACGATAGCCTTGTTTTGTAAGTTTAGCTAATACACGCTCCATCAAATAGGTTTTACCCATTAATTTAGGTGCTTTGATTCGCACCAGAGAACCGGGCTGTAATAGTGTTTCATAGCATAATGATTCAATCGGATAGCGTTCTACATACAATTCTGGCTCTGGCAATTCTTGTTTTGGTTGGATTAAATAGTTTGGAAGTTTTGCTTCTTTGAGTTTGTTATTGTTATGTTCGCCATTAACTGTCATTAATTCTGGTTTTGGTATGTAGTATTCAGATGTAAATTGCCTTTCCCAGCATTGTTTTTCCCAATGTCGTTTTAAAGCCTCCTTGAAATTGCTTTTTCTGACTTTTTCTCCTAAAGCTTCTGTCAAAAATTTCCACAGCTTGGGTGCAATATCTTGACTAATATAACTAGTTGCATATTGATGTTTAGCTGCAATTTGATCGTATTCTTCCCGTTCCCAAGCTCCTTTCAGGACAATTATTTCAACATCGGTTAAGCTTCTATCAAACTTTTTCAAAACAGCTTGGTTAGCAATTTGAATTGCTTCATATAAGTTAAAATTCATAACGCCCTGAAGTGAAAGTTTTTCTATTCAGCTGATTTGTTGGATTAATTTGCACCATGCTCAGACTTGCAAGGAGCTTTATCCAAACAATAGTAAGTTTCTATCGTTAATTTTAAAAGCTTGGTAGTTAATAACCCCACATTTAAAGTTATCACGTATGAACAGCGATATTACTAGTGTTAAAAATTAATTTATCAGTAAGCATTCAGCTATCAGCAGTCAGCAGTCAGCTAAAACTGGTTATCAAGCTAAGTTTAAAGGATTTTTAAGGTAAACCGATACCAAAATCAATTCCTCATTCCTCGCTAAAAATGCTCATAAATTCCAGATAATAGTTGATTACTGATTACTGAATACTTACATTTATAAACACTGTTAGGGATTGTAAAATAACTACTGAATAGGGAAAATATGCTAAGTTCCTGCAAGTAATTGCGCTAGTTCATGTAGTTTTATTTAAAAAATTCTAATAAGTTATAGAATTACGTATTTATTGGTAAAATTACGCCTATATATATACAAATTAATCTATAAAAATCCTATTTGATTATTGATAGCTTGCGTGGCGTAGCCATACAAAACTCCGTACAATGAAATCCTCCTCTAAAACCCTTTTTTTGCCTTTTGCCTTTTGCCTCTTGCCTCTTACCTGCTTACACAAATGATTATGGCTTACGCCACGCTATGCCTACGGCACACTACGTGTTAGCGGAGCTTTCGCTTTAGCGATACGCTATCAGGAATCAAACCGGATGCCTATAGCAGACTTACTGATGTTGCGAAATCCAACTATGATTAAAAATAGCTGCATAAATGCGGTTGTGGATTTTTAAATAGCTATCTTCTTTAATTAATAATCCTGATAATATCAATTCTTTTGACTCTGGACTATCAATTGAACTCACTTGTCCTCGCTCTAAAACTTCTTGATATAGTTCTAACATTTTAGTAGCTGGAATTTCACCCTTAAGAATGCGATCGCTAATTGTTCTTAAATGCTCTGGTTCGTCTTGAGTTTCCCAATTTTCTATAATATTTGTGCGGATTAAATTTTCAATCCATGCTTTTTCAGTTTTTTCAGGGATAGAAGCGGAAGAAATACGAATAATTCGGCAAATTTTTTGAGTTAAAAATGGTTGACCATTAGTCCAGAACAAAACTTCTTTTAATACTGCTTGTGGGTTTGTAACTTTATCTGTCAACCCGTGCAGCAAAGGTTGAGCTTCGTGAAGTTGGAAGCCATGCAGTTGAATTGCTTGACCAATATTAAAAGGCGTGCGCCGATAATCAGTGATTAAATCACTAGGAGTCGCAACACCAAATAAAGCAAAACATAACCGTTTATACTCTGGATTAATACTGCGTTGATTATAGCAGGAACGAATGAGGGCAAAAAAGTCATTGACTGCAAAATCTAAACCTAAAACACTATCAATTTCATCTAAAAAGATGACTATTTTTGGCGCAGGAGTATGATCAGGTAACTTAACTGCATATAACAAAACTTCTTCCAAAAATCTACTTAACCGCTGCACAGGAGAAAGTTCGATATTTTCTTGCCACCAAGCTTTTAAATTAACCTTACCGAACAGATCAAAACCTTGCCATAATTCCACCGCTAATCCCTTATACCATTGCTCAGGGGTAATATTTTCACTACCAATTCGAGTCATATCAATGGCAGCACAACAAAAATCTTCTTGCTGCAAATGGTGCATCATCCGCACCATCAAACTTGATTTACCCATCTGTCGAGTATTGAGAATATAACAAAACTCTCCACTTCTTAATGCTTTATAAAGATAACGGTCGGCGGAACGCACTACATAAGTAGGAGCATCACTTGGCAAACTACCACCAACTTGATAATCATAACTTGAGGCTTCTTCGGCACTTTTTAGCAGGGCGTTTTCAAATTCTAATTTAGCTTGAGTGGCTTTAAGAATTTCCAGAGTTTGTGATAGTTCTTGAGTACGTTCTTCTACTTTTTGTTCTAAGGTTGTGTAGAGACGAGAATTTTCAATGGAGATAGCAGCTTGACTAGAAAGAATATTTAAAACTTCGACTCGCTCTGTTGTAAATGCTCCCGTTGTGAGATTATTTTCTAAATATAAAATACCGCTCAATTTGCCTTGATTTAATAGAGGAATGCAAAGAATTGATTTAGGTTGAGTGGCGATAATATAAGCATCACGAATAAAATTTCCCTCATGAGTAGCATCATTGAGAACTACATTTTCCTCAGTGCGGGCAACATAATTAACGATAGCGGTTGAAAGTAAGGGAGTCTGAGTGGCAGCATCTACAGAATCTACTGGTAAGGATTGTAGTGTGGTAACGGCATCAGAATCTATTGCTCCCACTGCTTCAATCACCCACTTATCATGAGAATGTAGAAGCAAAAAGCCTTTTTGAGCGCCGGCATTCTCAATCATAATTTTCATTAACTTAGCCAGCAATTTGCTCAGAACAATTTCTCCAGTTAGGGCTTGAGATGCTTTAATAACTGTTGTTAAGTCGAGGACTGTTCCATCATTTCCAGTAGTAGATATAGTGGGATTGAGGCTTTTAGCTCTCCCTTGGTTTGTAGTTACTATCAAATACTCTGGATATTCATCTTCTAATTGTTTGACTTTGGCTTTAGCTCCCCAATAGGTATAACAATGGTGTGCATTCCTTAGATATAACTGCCCAATTTCTTCTCTACCTAGTTGCAGATAAAATTCTGCTGCTCGTTCATAAGCTAAAGCTTCTTCATGGATAAATTCATATTTTTTAGCACCTTGAATAGCTCGTTCATAAAGCTCCTCAGCTTGCCAATTGTTTCCTAAAACTCTTGCTTTTTCAGCCGCAACTAAATCATATTTATGTTGAAAATTTTCTGGGCAATGGTTAGCCCATAATTTCATTCTCTCTTGATTTTCATCTACTTGCTCCCTTAATTCGTTTTGTTGCTTTAAATCACAAGAGCTATAATCAGCAAGATAAGAAAGAGAAGAATAGAAATTATGCTGAGGAGCAGTTAAAAATGAGCTAGAACTAGAAGTCTTGAAATATTTTTCTGCTTCAATTCCATTGATAGTAGCTTGTTGATAATTTCCAAAATAATAAAAATAAACTGTCTTAGCAAAATAAAAAATAAAAACTAACCATTGGTTATTAATTTGTTTCCAATTTTTTAAATATTCTTTTTCTTCATCTAGAGATTTACCAATAATCAAACCATTATCACTATTTATAACCAAGAAATTAACTGCTATTTTATGGACTAATTCTATGCAATAGATAGAAAATTCTTGTTTCAGATTTTTTATTAACCTAGAATATTTCTGGTAATCCTTCTCAACTTCTTCCAAATTGTATCCACATAGAAACTTTATCAAACAATAATCTATAGCAGCATAAGAAGCAAACTCATTTTCTCCTGTATTTATACCTGCTGTAAATCCATGTATTAATCTTTCCTGTGCTACTATATTCCTAATATAATTTTTCCAGTGCAAGATAAGTCCATAATATATCTGCACAACAAAAGCTTCTAATTTGGGAGTATTAAACTTTTCTAGTAGTTTAAGAGCTAGTTTACCAAACTCATCTCCATTACTATTATCTCCTTTGATAGTACACAAAAGCATCCCATAGTTACCATATATATCAGCTGCATGAGGTGGATTTCCATATTTAATACAGAGATCAAGCAGGGTTAAAGTTACTTCAACAGACAAGGGAACATTTGTTTGATTTGTAGCTGCTACCATCTGTTGAAGTATGAACATTGCTGTTATTTGCTTCTGGTCAGTAATCAGAGGTAAGTTGGCTAAGTCTTCAATATTTTTTTCTTGTAGAAAGTGTTTTATAGAACTTTGTTGTTGGTCAATTTTTTCCTCAATATGGCTAGGATTTGGAGATATATTTATTCCAAACTCTACTAAAGTATTCAAAGCATTATCTATTGCCTTCTGAGGATTAAACCTTGAATGATAGTAGATAATTTGCAGTTGGTTAACCTTGGCTTTATCTATAATATTGTTGACATTTTTTAAAATTGTTTCAGCTAACTTTTCAAATTGCTCGAACTTGTTATTTAAGTAAAGAAGCTCTAAAGTTTCTATAGACAATTCGTATGTTAATTGATACTGATAATCCCAGCTATTAGAGTCTAAAGATTTTAATCCAATTTCTAAATACTTAAGAGATAGTTCATAAGCTGTAGATGTCTTGGATTTCTTACCGGCTTTCAAATTTAATTTAGCTACTTCTTCTTTCTCTATTTGGTCATTGATTAGTTCAAATCCTTCATTAAATTGATTGACAATATTAAAAATATTTTCTTCTAACTCATTTTTTTGAATTTTTGCTAATAATAGACGACCTATTTCCAAATGAACAGCTTTCTTTTCTTCTGCAGAAATTAAAATATATGCAGCTTGCTGAACTCGGTCATGTAAAAACTTATAGCGGATAGTTTTGGGATATTTGTCAAGGAAAGCGGAGGATACCTGAGAAGAATATGTTGAAATTTCTTCCTGATTCCATAATAACAGAAGCTTATAGTCATCACTTAAGGGAACAATTAACCCTTCCTCAATAGCTTGCTGTAGTTTTTGAGCAGTAGTTATTTGAGAAGTTTTATTGACGACAGAAAGAATTTCTAAATTAAATTCGTTACCGATACAGGCAGCCAGCTTCAAAATATTCTGTATATTTTCATCCAACTTTTCCAGCTTGCCAAGCATTAAATCAACTATATTATCAGTTATTCTGACTTTTTTAATTTCCTCAATATTGTATTTCCAAAAACCTCTTTGGTTTTCTGTGTGAGTGAAGATAAATTGAGGAGCATTAAAGAATAATAGATTTTCTTGATACAAAGTTCGTAATAATTGATTGAGGAAAAAAGAATTACCGCCAGTTTTTTTATGTACTAACTCTGCTAGAGGCTGTGCATCTTCTATTGAGCAATTTAGGGTGTCGGCTATCAATTGATTAATATGATTAATTTCCAATGGCTGAAGCATAATTTTATTGACTATAGCTTCTGCCTTTTTAATTCGCTCTAAGGTGTAAATTAACGGATGAGTAGAACTGACTTCATTATCTCGATATGCCCCAATTATCAATAAATCTTGACTGTCACAATTAGTAATTAATAAATTCAGTAAATTTAAAGATGGTAAATCTGCCCATTGTAAATCATCTACAAAGATGACTAGAGGATGTTCTTTTTGACTAAAAATGCCAACAAACCTTTGAAAAAACAAATTGAACCGACTTTGTGCTTCGTTTGCTTCTAATTTTTCAATTGCTGGTTGTTTACCAATAATTTTTTCCAATTCTGGAATAATATCAATAATAATTTGACCATTATTTTCCAAAGCTTCTAAAATTTTTTCCTTCCAAACTTGTATAGTTGTTTCATTTTCACTCAGGAGTTGACGAATTAAGTTGTGGAAAGCAGATGTGATAGCTGAGTAAGGAATATCTCTCTGCAAGAGATCAAATTTACCATGAATAAAGTATCCTCTTTGATGTGTAATTGGTTTATGAATCTCATTCACCAAAGCAGATTTACCAATACCTGAATAACCAGAAATTAGTATCATCTCCGTATTACCTTGACTAACACGTTCAAAGGTAGTTAATAATTGAGTAATTTCCTTTTCTCGACCATAAAGTTTTTGGGGAATATGAAACTTATCAGTAATATCTTTAGTTCCCAAAGGAAATTGAGGAATCTCTCCTAAAGTTTGAAAGTGCTGAAGACAAATTTCTAAATCGGCTTTAATCCCCCAAGCACTTTGATATCGTTCCTCTGGCGTTTTAGCCAATAATTTCATGACAATATTAGATACTACCACAGGAATAGAAGAGATTAGTTCATGAGGTGTTTCCGGATGTTGCGCGATATGACAATGAACTAATTCCATTGGGTCATCAGTTACAAAGGGGAGTTGACAAGTTAAAAGTTCATAAAAGGTAACACCTAGAGAGTAAAAATCACTACGATAATCTATCGCTCGGTTCATTCTACCAGTTTGCTCTGGAGCGATATAAGCTAAAGTTCCTTCTAATTGATTAACGTTACGAACTGTCTGATTTTCTTGGGATAAACGGGTAGAAATCCCAAAATCAATTATTTTAAGTTGTCCATTTTTTGTGTTATAGACGATATTGGCAGAATTAATATCCTTATGGATAATATTAGCACTGTGAATATTTGCCAAGCTTTCAGTAATCTTAATAGCAATAGTCAGAACTTCTTCTAAGGTGAACTTATACTTGGATATTAAGAGTTTTAAAGAATGCCCACCAAAGTCCTCTAAAAGGATTACTAAACTATTCTTATATCGCTTGAAATCATACGCTTTGATAATATTGTCTACATTAAAAGAGCGGGTAATTTCATATTCTTGTTTATATCGGGTTAATTCTGAAGGAGTAGGGTAATTTTCTTTCAGAATTTTTAGAATAATTGGTTGGTCTTGTGGATGGAGAATTCCTCGATAAACTAACGAATTAGCACTTTCATATATTTTTTCAATTAGCTGGTAATTTATTGTGCTATCCATAGTGAAGAATAGAAAGTATTGATAAATTTAGTACTTACGCACGAATCACGGAATATCGTATCCCTGACGGGAGCCGTCAGGCATACCGCAGAGGACGCAGAGGACACGGAGGAATAAGAGTTTCGGAGGATTTTTGCGTAAGTCCTGAAATTAATTGGGAGCATTCCCTGATTTTACCAATATATGCTATTGTGTAGACTTATGATACCCCCAATATGTTGGCTAAACTAAAAGCAAAACAATTGCCAATGATTATTGCTAGTGGTGTGTAGTGTAATGCAGTAATACCCAGGTTACGCACCCTATTTGTAAACTATGCGAACACAACGACAGTCTTTGGAGAGCGTTTATTTTTGGGAATACTCTAACTACAACTGAGTGGTATGTAGGGATAGGGTGGAGAAAAGTTTCGCACATCTACTAAATACTGTTTTTTATTATCTATCATTGTCTGATGATAAAAGGGAAGTTGATTATTCACATCATTTTCATCTGGATCATCTTGAGCATCAGCCCATTTTTGAATCTGCTTCCTACTTAGATTATGTTCAGTAGGTATTGGTGGATAGGGAAGAACAACTTGAAAAGCAATCGAATTGTTTCCGGGACTTGATGACAACTCTTGTACATCACCTCTAAACTTATCCCAAGATACCTCTAGTCCATACTTTATGACTATTTCACCTGTACTCAAAATCGGTTGAGAAATTTGGTGATATCTTGTTTCTCCATTTTTTGTTACCGCATAATATGCCTGTCCTGCTATCAAGAGGCTCAAACCAATTCCCTGCCAAGCTAGACTATTAGGCAAAATCAAAAATCTTGTTTTTTGCTTGTCATAGTGAGATTTAAGTGGGTAGTATATATCTAAGTTGTCTGGTTCAAACTCGTCAGGGCAAGCATTTTGCGGAGCAAGGAAAATTTCTCTGGCTATGAGACCATCCAATTGATCACGATCAGCTTCTTGATTAGCTTCAATAAATTTATTCCATTCACCTTTAGTAAAATAATCCCACCAAGCTCCTTCTTTTGCCGTTAAGTAGGTGTACCAGGTTTTGGCAATTAGCTGGGATATTTTGCGGGTATAGAGTAGAGAGCGGATAGGTTCATAAAAATTGCTTGACTCAATAGAGTATTGATGTAAATAATCTCGCATTGGTGTACTCTGTTGTTCTTGCATCAGAGTCTCCATAAAACCTCTTGGAAAAACGACTCCAGTGGAAGGCAAATATGTGGCTATACTTATATTGTTCTGGTCAAAATCTGGAGGTTTTGGATGATCACTTAGCCTTTCTATAGTTTTATTATCAAGCTTATATTCGGAAAAATATTTTTCACTTTTATTTTCGGTATTTTCAGTATTTTCGGTATTTTCTGGTCTTATTCTTTTTGCAGTTATTATTTTTGTCCGTATTAATTTTCCTGGACTTTGATCGGGGTTAGGTTCAACTAATAGAATTTGATAATAGGCATCGTTATACCACGAGCCAGCGTCCATTGCATCGGCTCCGCTGCCTAGATTGTTTGATGTTACATCGGTCATAATAATATTCTCTCCTGAGTGTTAACAAACGCTAGAAAATTTCAAGCCAAACCGTAAAAACGCCGGGGATTATCCCACAAAATCTTTTGCACCATTTCTGGAGATAAACATGATTCAAGCTCTACAAGCGTTCTCACAATGTCCGGTTTATGATCCATGTGTGGGTAATCAGTGCCGAAGATTAAGTTATCAGTCCCGATGTAGTCAATTATTTGCGGTAAATAAGGTTCAGATGGTTCAATAGACACAAAACACTGACGACGAAAATACTCCGATGGAGGTATTTTTACATGGTTGTTAACCTCCCAATATAAATTTTTATATTCTTCATCCATTCTCCAGAGCCAATAAGGAAGCCAACCACAACCAGACTCTAAAAAACCCACTTTTAAGTTGGGGTGGCGTTCTAACACCCCTCCTTCAATTAAGGCTAATAAGGCCATCATCTGTTCCATTGGGTGGGAACAAGCGTGCAGGGCAAAACGAGTATTAAATCGATCTGCACCTGTAGTTGGTAAGCGGCCATGGGTTCCTTCATGAATTCCTACAGCTATGTCTAATTCCTCACAAGCTGTCCAAAATGGCTCATAGGCAGGATCACTTAATAGTCGCCCTTTAACGGGGTTAGGGCGTAAAAATACAGATTTCCAACCAAAATTAGCTATAAGATGCAATTCTGATATCATTTGCTCTGGTGCATGAAGATTAATAGCTCCTACTCCCTTTAATCTGTCTGGGGCATAGCTACAAAATTCTTCATATAACCAAGTATTGTAAGCATAAGTGAAAGCTCCCATCACTTCCGCTGGCATGGTATCAATGGCAAAGAGCCACAATCCGTAAGTGGGATAAATAAATGCTATATCAACCCCCATTTGCACCATTGATTGGAGTTGAGATTCAGGATCGTAACGTTGAAAATAAGCACTGGGGTTAGCCTCCCTCATCTGTTTATTGCCAGCTTCTTGAACTTGTGGAGATATCTTCTTTGCAATATCTTCCCCTTGAATTTTCATGTCTGGTGAGGGCGCGAAGTGCTTAAATTCCGGGGCTAGATACTTAGCCCACATCTGCGGAGGCTCAATCACATGGGCATCAGCATCAATAATTTTATAACCGTGCAGCATAGTTAAACCTGTATATTTTCTGAGATTAATTCCTTTTCAATAGGAATTACGCACAAGTAAGAGAATAATGTATCCCTTACGGAAGCCATCAGGCATACCACTCTAGATACAGAGAAATAAGGGTTTGAGAGATATTTTGCGTAAGTCCTGAATTAGTTAGGACATGGATTCCCGCATTCGCGGCAATCACAGTGTCTTTTTTGTCCTAACTACTTTGTCCGTGGCTATAGTTCAGAAGTCAAATTGAACTGCCATAGTATCTTTGGTTTTTTACCTCAAGAATTGAGTTAAATTCAGGACTATTAAAATTTAGTCAACTTCAGTTAAATTCAGTTAAATTCAGTTGGCTTCAGTTAAATTCAGTTAACTTCAGTTAAATTCAGGTATGGCAGCCAAAAGCCTCCGATGGTGAGATCGAACTGAGGTTAAATTACATCCACATGGGATAAGGGTTGAATTGGTCTTCTGTCAGAGACTCTTGCAACCAACCCATTTTGACAGGAATCTGATTAAGCCTTCCTGTACCTAAGCGTTTCCAGATATGACGCATCCCTGGCACAATTACCTTAGCTACTCTCAGTCCAATATCGGGACGAGTCTGATCTAGAACTAGCATTTCTAACCCATTTCGCTCAACTATTTGTTGACAAAGCCTAATATCTTCGAGAAGATCATCACTGGCTAGTTGGGGATAATCTGCATTAACTTTAGCTTTAGCGATACTGAGAGAATCAGGAAGCAGATACGGTTGATTTGCTACTGTGGCAGACTTCCACCATTCTATTGCCAGAGGATCAGCAGATGGGGGATATTGAGTGCTACCATTCGCTTGGACTGATAAAACATTAGGTAAAATTTGGTTAACTTCCGTTAATGCTCGACTAATGGCAATCTGAGGGTCAAAATGAGCGCCATAACCTAAGATAATATCCTCAACTTCTCGATCTGTGCGGCGACTAATAGCAGCAAAGGCGGGAATATTCAGGTCACTAGTTATATCTAAAACCCACACTTCTCTGTTAATGCTGTGGTAATATTTTTTCAGTTCCTGGAAATAAGGCTCGTTGAAACTATCTAAATCTACTGAAGTTTTTTGTAGACGGTTATACCACCACAACGCTACACAATCACGCTCAACTAATTCCATAAATCCTTGAAGAATAGCTTCTTCGAGTGTGTTACCAGCCGCACATCCATTTGAGTCTGCCCAACAATCTGGTGAGTGGGATTGAAAATAGCCATAATAGCAATAAGCCGTGGGCAGATATTTGAATTCCTGGTGCGTTAAAGACCAAACAGGTGTCCAGTCGATTTCTCTTTCTGTATCAAAGGGTGCTGGAACTTTTTGAAACCAACTTTGACATTCGGCATTCCATTGTTCCCGATTCTGGTATTGTTTTTCGCTGAAATTCATGCAGATATTAGGATGAATAGCTTTTTCACCCATATCCTGGTAACTGCTTTTTTGTCTGATTTCATTTCCCTGAAATACCCCGGAATACCTTTCAATAGCTTCACAGAAACCGCTGACTTTTGATTGAATATCAGTCCTACCTTTTCCTGCACTTCTACCTCCAATATTTTGACGTAAGCTGTCTACATTATCAAAGATGCTGAGAAAATGATGTTTGGCTACATAAGTATGAGTTAACTTATTTCCTGGGATCTTTTGCAGTTCTCTAACAACACCTGTAATGGGACTAATATGATGTTGATATTTTCTGAAAGTTTCTTGGGGTGAACAATAACGATGTCCTCCATCTTTAGTAAACTTTTTCTGACGATGTTCTAAAATAATGGGTAGAGGTTTGTTATTTTGTTCATGTATTTCTCCACAAATAGAACATTGAGGACGCTTAACAAGGATATGGTTTTGGGTTTGGAGAGTAAGGGTATCATAGGTCAATAAATTTCCTGCTAATTGTTGATTTCCGCTTTGGATAATCCACTTAAAAACTTCTGTTGCTGCCATTCCTAATGCTGTTTGCACTGTAGATTTCAGAAATCCTAGGGGAGCAGATAAGGATATTTGTTGATGTTTTTGAATAAACCTTTCAATGGGTCTATTATCCCTTAATCTTTGTGCTAAACATTCCCAACATCCGGTTTTATGGGGATGAAATATAGGACCTATCCATATTTTTGTCCCCAGAGGATTGACTAATATCCAGGGAGATTGAGAATTTAAGGCTTGTTGATTAAATTCTTTTAGCTGAGGGTGTAGGTAGTCGTCAGTTAAGATGACTGTGAAATCTCCTGTATCAGCTATTTGAATATCTAGGGATTTCAAAATGGTGATGAAGTCATCGGTAGGAAGAGAACCAAAGGTTTTAACTGCAACTTTCGTTGATTGTAGTCGTTGAACAGCAACTGTGGGAGTAATGTTGAGATGATGACAAAAGATGGCTAGGTGAGAGGGTAGTGAGTCATCTTTTTCTACTAGATAGCCCTGTTGTTCCATTTGAAATAGGGCATACTGGGTTTTGATGCTGAGATTCAGAATCTTTTGGAAAAAGTCGCTATTTTCTAGAGAATTTTGTTGTTCTTGCAGGAGTTCTAGTTGAATGAATTCAATAATTTCATCAATGCTATAATCCTGTTCTTGTAGTAAAGAAGCTATACGATAAGTAAGGCTATCGCTCAACCAAACTTTCTCTCTTTCAGATAAGAGAAATACCAGGTCTGGTTCTATGGTTTCAACGGAGTAACAAGGCTTGAAGTGGGGTTTATTGATCATTTTCTATATATTTTTAACGTCAAAAAGTGCAAATCTAGAGGCAAAATATAGTGTTCTGATTTGATTTATGTTCGCGTAGCTTGGCGCAAGCCATATCTTTCGTAGAGGCAGGGAACAGGGAAGAAGTAAGGAAGGGTTTTAGTCTGTACTGGGTTTTGTTCCATAATCAAATAGGAGTCCTATATATCCCACAGTTAAATTCTTAATTGGGAATTTTTTACGAATCTCCTAACTGGGTACTAAACAAATATAGCAGAATTCAGGAGTCAGGAGTCAGGAGTAAAACTGGCTTGGTGTATAGGTTTCAATTTTGATTCTGTACCTCATTTATCTGAAATCTGCTGTAACGTACATGAACAACAAATGTCAAACCAAATTTAATGTTTCTATGTCCTAGTCTGGGAACTACATCCTAAATTATTACAATATTTTTTCTAATAATTCTCGATGTAAAAAAGCCCCATTTACTAAAGATTCAATTTTCTCAGATGACAAAGATTTACTATTTTTATAATAATCAATCCAATTCTTACTAATTATATTTGCATCATCTGGTAAATCTTGTAAATCCCAACCAGGTATCTCTAAATCTTCCATTAACCGATTTACTTTGGGGTCATAACTCAAGGCAAAACAACGACAACCTTCACTCGCTGCCATAATTAAACTATGTAACCTCATACCAATTACCATATCTACACCCTGAAACGCACCTTTTAAAAGTTGCGGATCTTCTAAACAGAGAATTTGGCTATTATTTTTTAATTGCAGATGAATTTGTTCAGCTATTTCTAAATCTTCGCTTTTTTGAAATGGCAATAATAAAATCAAGGCTTGTGTAGTTTGTTGTAAACTTACCAAAGCAGAAGTTAAATTTATTAACCTATTTTTTGTTAGTTGGGAATGATTTCTTAAAGTAACTGCAATTCTTGGTTTTGGTAAATCTGCTAATTCAGATACAGGTTTGGATTCTAACGCCCAAACAGGATCAGGTGCAAGGATATGAGGTATACCCCAATCTGATAATAAAGCAGAACTTTTGCGATCGCGCACACTCACTTGAATACAACCAGCAAAATTCCGCTTTGCTAACCAACGAGTTTGGGGACGCAACAAAGGGCCTATTCCCTGTCCCCAAGCCACAGTTTTCAAACCCATGACTTGAGCGATCGCCATTAATCCGCCATAATAAAAAGGGCTAATGGTGCTAGTCACGTCCTGCATCAAGCTTCCACCACCCCAGATGAAAACATCACAAGAACGCAAAGCCTTAATTACCTGTAAAAACGCCATGCGGTTATAGCTTTCCACACCATAACGCCGACTCGTTTCTTCAGGATTTCCAGAAAGCACCACAGGGGTGACATGAGGTGGTAGCATTTGCAAAAGTGTGGCTAACAAAGCTTCGTCACCACCATTCCCCTTACCGTAATACCCAGACAACAAAACACGCATCTTCAAGAATTTTGGATTTTAGATTTTGGATTTTAGATTTTGGATTTTAGATTTTAGATCAGGACTTACGCCGTAATCATGGAAAAACAAACCGCAAAGGACGCAAAGAACACAAAGGAAAGAGGGTTTTAGAGGTATTGTAAGTCCTGATATTTTAGAGTTTGGATTACCAATTTTTTTTTAATGGTTATCTACCAGTGACAACTAACAACTGACAACTGACTATTATGCACGCCCTTTCGATTCCCACCTGGATTATTCACATTTCTAGCGTTATTGAGTGGATAGTCGCTATTTGGTTAGTCTGGATTTATGGTGAACTGACAAAAAACCGCAGTTGGTGGGGATTGTCTTTTGCCATGTTACCAGCTTTAATTAGTGCTATGTGTGCTTGTACCTGGCATTATTTCGACAATGTAGAATCTCTAGAATGGTTAGTCACCCTACAAGCTACCATGACATTAGTGGGAAATTTTACCCTTTGGGCAGCAGCCGTGTGGATTTGGCGTTCTACCAAGTCTGCAACCACAGTTGAGGCAAAAACTATCAAATCAGAACAATGATATCAAAAGAAACCCTATTCGCCCTTTCTCTGTTTCCCTATTTGGGTTTCTTGTGGTTTATCAGCCGCAGTCCACAAATGCCACGTTTAGCCCTATATGGATTTTACGGCACTTTAGTATTTGTCGGTATCACCATTCCCGCCGGGATCTATGCCAAAGTTGCCTATCAAGAAGCTTTAGCAAATATAGACTGGTTACATGGCGGCGCAGAAGTATTTTTAACCCTTTCCAACATTTTACTGGTCTTAGGTTTTCGCCAAGCTGTGCTGGAATTAAGGAATAGGGTGTAGGGTGTGGGGTGTGGGGTGTAGGGGAG
>NZ_LUFH02000064.1 GCF_001586785.1 Sphaerospermopsis aphanizomenoides BCCUSP55 | reverse complement strand
AGCTATTGACATTAACTGCATCACCTAAAGTCAAATTACCTGTCCCTGCATTCAGGTTTAAATCTGTGGTTAAACCATTAATTGTGCTGGTGAAATTAATTTCATTGTTAGTGGAATTAAAGGTTTTGGGATTATTGCCTGTGAGGGTAACTTCACCATTATAGGTTTGAATTCCTGTGGTGGTAATGTTGTTGGCAATGTTAGTATTTGCCGCAGTTGTAGTCAAGCTATTGACATTAACTGCATCACCTAAAGTCAAATTACCTGTCCCTGCATTCAGGTTTAAATCTGTGGTTAAACCATTAATTGTGCTGGTGAAATTAATTTCATTGTTAGTGGAATTAAAGGTTTTAGAATTAGTTCCTGTGAGTTCTAAGGCACTATTAAATTCAATATTCCCAGTTGTAGAAATATTATTTCCTACTTGAGTTGTAGTAGCATTGCTAGTTAAACTATTCAGCTTTGTAGTTCCACCGACCACATGATTAAAGCTGACAGTTCCATTATTTGCTGTTGTGGTTAAGTCGCTATCACCATCAACTGTGTTAGCAAAACTAATATTCCCATTATCTGTGGTGAATAGTTTTGCACCTCCTTCTGTTAGCGTCAGACGACCATTAAAAATAATATTCCCAGTTGTTGCGATATTTTTGGGAATAGTTGTTGTTCCTGTATTGGTGATGTTAAGATTATTGAGTTTAGCAATACTACCTATTTCATCACCAAAATTAATATCTCCCCCAGTCAGATTTAAATCTTGATTTCCATCAACTTTCCCATTCAGTGCAATTGTGCCACTACCTGAGTTTAAGTTAACGTTATTACTTAATAATATATCTTGGTCAATAGTTATATTATTTGCTGTGATGTTAGAACCAAGATTCACAGTCTCGTTAGCTAACAGGTTGACATCTCCAGTGGCTTGGATCTGACCTGGAACTAATGTTAAATTCTTATCGGCGGATAAAGTTGCAGATGCAGATGTGATGTTTTTGGTAACTACATCACCAGAATCTACAGTCAATCCCGAACCTGTAAGTTCTACTTGTCCATCATTAATAGTTACACCATCAGCACTACCGATATTACCTGTCAATAAATCTAACAAAGTTGCCGGAGTAGGGGATGTACCTGATGGGGGTTCAACTTCTAAACTCAGCAGATGTCCTGGTTGACTGATGCGTAAAAGGGTTTCACCAGGAACTGAGGCAACTATAATATTACCCCCTGGTGCTGATAAATTGCCAGTGCTGAGGACTGTACCACCAAGTAAGTTTAAGTTTTTACCATCACCGACTGCTAAGTTGCCAAAATTAACAATACTCCCTGGTTGTGTAGCAGAAAAACTAAAGCCGTTGGGAGTTCCTACTAATGTTGCATAATCATTATTGCCAAGGGCATTAAATCTATTCTCACCCAGTAATATACTATTCGCCGTGGTGGCTGTAAAATCAGCGGGTACATTTAAGCTGGCATTTGCACCAAAGAGGATACCAGCAGGATTCATTAAAAATAAGTTGGAATTTCCACCAGTGACTTGTATAATTCCGTTGATTACGGAAGTATCACCACCTACGACTCGTCCCAAAATGTTCTGAATATTAGGGTTGGAGAGGAAGTTTGCTATCTCATTGGGGTTGAGTCCGAATTTTTGGAAGCTGTGAAAGAGATTTGCACCATCTTGAGAAAGACTACCACCATTGATGTCTAGTTGATTACCGTTGGGGGTAACAACAGTACCAGTACCATCACTAGCAGGGGTGATAGATTGTGCTTTGACAATGGCTATGGTTTGCAGAAGGGTGACAACTGCGATCGCTTGAGTCAGAATAAATAGACCAATCTTGCCAATTAATGAATTCATATAAATCCCCTGTATAAATAAAGGTTCAATTTGTCCGTTTCAATTTGAATTTTCCTTTATTTCATATCATTATTAATATAAGTGGATATCCTTAAATTTTGGCAATTATCAATGAAATTTAATAAAAATAATCTCAGTATTTTTACCATTACATAGTAAAAAACCCGCAACTGCGGGCTTTCTAACAACTTATGTTTTAATAGACGTGATGGTGACTTATTAATTTGTAACAAATTTTAATCACCATAAACGAGAATTAGAGGGATCAGGAGTAGTATTTTGATTGGGTATGGTCTGTGTGGGGATGGGGGGAGTAATCTCAGTGGTTGTAGGACGGGACGGAGTGGTGTTTTTAGGAGACTTGTTCACCACCTCAACAGCTGCATCTACTGGTTCTTCTTCTGTAATATTAGTGTTGAGAGGGTCTTTGGGATCTACAGGACGACCTCTGGTAGCAAACAACTGCGCTGCACCTGGTTCAGATTTATCCAGTTTCATACCTAATTTGTAGATAGCATTTGGCGCTAATTTCCTGAGAAAAGTCTGAGTAGGAATGGCTAAATTAAAACCGGTTTTATCTGGAACTCTTTGAGGTCCACTTTCTTGATTACTCGCTGAAGATGCTACTCGCTTGGGGGCTTCTTCTCTGTCACCTCTACCATGAATACCAACAACTCTTCCTGCTACATCAAATACAGGGCCTCCACTCATACCTGCTCTGGTAGTTGCGGTATAAGATATAGCATAACCATTGTCCACGGCGGTATCTTCTTCACCTGCCACTGCATCCCCATCTAAACGGCTGGAAACCAAGGAGGAAGTGAACTGAAACACACGCTTTTTAATTGCCTGTCCAGGGTTGGGAAATCCAGAAACATAGATACCTGCACCTTCAGTAGCATAGTCAGAATCACTTAGGGTAGCAGTATTAAATTTATGTTCGCTGCGAAACCTGACAACTGCTAAATCTACTCCGGGCAATCTCTGAATATCTTTCTCTGTGGAAATACTGATTTTTTGCCTTCTTCTGTCTCCTTCTAGGGGAACGGGTGTAATAACTTGATATTCATCGTCTGGGTGTTGAACAACGTGGTTAGCTGTTAGTACCACATAAACGTTTTTACCATCTTCTTTGTAAGTACCAACAATCACACCTGAACCGGGATAATTAGCTGTGGGGGCAATCTGCACTACCGTAGATTTGGCAATGCTGGCTACTTCTCTGGGGGATAATGCTTCTCTAGCAATGGCTGGACTCGATACCATTACCATTGCTGAACCGATAAAGCAACCTGATAATAAATAAGGATTTAACATGATGCAATTTCCTGAAACTACTGAGATTTATAATTATTAACAAATTTCCTGGTATAGCAGGTGACAGGTGACAGGTGACAGTGATAAAAGCCTTTCAGTGTTTAGGTTTTAGTTTTGCTTAATGTCATAACTGTCTCGTCTACAGATGTAAATCTATTTACCAAATCCACACAGAAGGTTTTGGCTGATTGATTGGTTGATTTGCAGGGCTTGGGGTTGGTGGTGCAGAAGGGGCAGAATTGGAATAGAGAGAATCAACTTCAATTTCCGTGTAAGATGATCCTGTAGTTGGTTTAGTCCCGCCTTGGGAAAATTGGGGGGCGCTGTTGAGAAAAGTTCCTACTGATACAGCCCAACTGGAATATTCAAATTTACTCCGGGTTTCTAAATTGGGAGTAGAACCATCTTCAAAAATAAAGGGATTTCCCCAGAGAGGAAATTTGTGTCTACCATTAATTGCTACCAGTTCACCACGCTGATTGAGTACGGGTCCACCACTCATACCTTTGAGGATGTCGTTGCTGTAACCAATTTGATAACCACCTTGAAAAGATTTAGGTAATATATAGTCGATCTTTCCAGTTGTGAATGACCACGTTTTAGTTTCATGAGGAAAGCCAGCCGCAAAGGTTTTGTCTCCTACTGCTAAAGGTGATTTAGCAATTGAGGCGATCGCATAATTATTGCTACTTTTAAAACTGAGTAATCCCAAATCATCATCATTGAAATTTACAGCCTTAACTGTTTGACCCCGGTAAATTTTACCATCGGGAGTTTGGATTTGATAATTATTACCCATTCTCAAAACATGAGCGTTTGTAAGAACTGTGTAAATCTGACCTTTTCTTTGAATAAGAATTCCTGAACCCCAATTGTCTCCCGATATAATTTTAACTGTAATCGCACGGGCTTGTTGACGTACAATCTTTTCTGACCATTGATCAGAAGTTTGAGAAATCTCTGTATCAGCTATTAATTTTTGCGTTTCTATGGAATAGACAGACTGATTAGAAACAGCAAAAGACAGACAGCTAATTAAAACCGAAAAACTGATTCTAGAAACATTCATGTTCGCTCAACTCACAAACAGTTAACTAATATCTCCTCCCCATTACTTTTTGGCTTTTGGAAAGGAGAATTAGTCTATGTTAATCGAACTTTTAAGCTCTTACCAGACATTACCACCGGGTGTTGTGCTAGGTGTTGTCTCAGGGCTGTTATTAATTACACCTGGTTCTGTTTGTCCTGAAGCACTACCAGTTACACCCAATTCAGTCAACATTTTATTTACGTCGATGTAAACTCTCTCGCTAGATTCATTGACAATTGCACCAGTAGCACCTGCACGATTATCAAAAAGTGTTTGCAGGATACCTGCTACGTTGCGGCTATTTCTGCGATTTAAGGTAAATAAGACATTGCTGCTATCACAAGAGCCACCACCAGATGTAGCACAAACTACGGGCATTCCTCTGACTATCCCAGCGGTAATGTAGTTTAACTGACCTGTGCTGTAAAAATGATTAAATCTTGATGATACTTCCACACATCTACGAACACTGTCATATCCAGAACCGGCGAACTCATTTGTTCTCCAGCGCATTACTGGCGCTCTTCTTGCCCCAACAACAGTAGTTAGGCTATTTGTATCACAACTGAAAGGCCCAACTTGAGCATAACTGGGGCTGCTAACTGCTGCTCCCAAAGTGCTGACGATAACTGCGCCACTAAGGATTGCTAAGGATTTACGTAGCATTTTGTTCTCTCCTAAATAAACTGATTGTTTTAGTGTTATAAATGCTTAAAAGCAAATATCTTGAGTTGTACAAGCCTATTGTTCGGTTGTTACTTTACATAACTTCAGATGATTTGTTTATTTTTTTGTTTGACTTAATGCTTTATAAATAAATTAGCTTATAATCTTTTAGTACCATAAGCGTAAATTTACTTATAGTACGCACTGATTTTTTTTGCAGTAACTTCATAAAATTCTGATCTGAATTCAGTAGTTACCCAGTTTATTAAAAATAAATATAGTATTAAATATGACTTAAGTAATCATTGCAGCTCGATTGCTCAGAACTATTAGTCAAAAAAATCCGAAAATTTGGCCATTAATGTATCCAAAGGAGACATAGCGTGTTAATTTTGGAACTGCAAGTTTATATAAGTATAAAAATCAAATACAGAAGTAATCAGGAGCAATAATTTTATGCGTTGGCACTCAGAAGGTAGAATGTGGCGTGTATTTTTAATCCCCAGTGCGCTCTTAGTTGTATCTGCATCGGCTAGTTATGCTCAATTTTCCAGTGCTGTGGTGTTATTAGAATTACCAGATTATCTGCTGGCTAAAGTGACAGATAAACCAGTAGAACCAAAGCCAGCAGCAGCAAATAAGAATGATTTACTGAGTTCATTGGTGTTATTAGAAGTACCAAATGACCTCCTGCAACCAGCAGCAAATCCCGCAGGTGATCCCAACCAAGAAAGATTTCTGCAACCAGCACCTATTCCCGAACCGCTAACACCAGAAAAACAGGAGATAGTCCCACCAGAACCTGTACCGGAAACAGAAGCAAAAACAGAACCGGAGACAGTCAGCCAAAATATTCAAGTTGATAAAATTGAGGTAACGGGCAGTACAATTTTTAACCAAGAACAATTAAATGCCCTGACTCAGCCAGTACAAGGACGTTCTGTAACCCTGGAAGAACTCAGAGAAGTTGCTAATAATATCACCCAACTTTACTTAGACCGAGGTTATCTGACCACAAGAGCAATTTTAGCCAACCAAACAATTAGCGATGGTGTGGTACAAATACGGATAATTGAAGCTGGTGTAGAGAAAATCGAAATTGAAGGCACAAAACGCATCAATCCTAATTATGTGCGATCGCGGATAGCGTTGGGAATTAAAACACCTCTAGCCACAGGTGATTTAGAAGACCAGTTAAGATTATTACGGGCAGACCCCTTGTTTTCCAATGTAGAAGCCAGCATTCGTGCAGGTACTCAGGTGGGTCAAAATATTTTAGTAGTCAGAGTTACGGAAGCTGACTCCTTTAAAGCTGGATTAAGCGTTGATAACTATTCTCCACCCAGCATTGGTTCAGAAAGATTTGGTATCAATACCAGTTATCGCAATCTTACAGGATTGGGTGACGAATTAGCAGCTTCATATTATTTTACAGCCCAAGGCGGATCGAATATCTATGATTTCAGTTATCGCATCCCGGTGAATGCGATGAATGGAACTGTGCAACTGCGAACATCAATTAATAATAACGAAGTCATCCAAGAACCTTTTAAAGATTTCGATATTCGGGGAGAGTCCCAACTATATGAAGTGAGTTTTCGTCAGCCATTAGTGCGATCGCCCCGACAAGAATTTGCTTTATCATTAGGCTTTACTGTCCAAGATGGGCAAACCTTTACCTTTGCAGGGCCAACAGCATTTGGTTTTGGTCCAGACGACGAAGGAAACAGTCGCACCCGCGTGATTAAATTTGGACAAGATTATTTAGCACGAGATATAAATGGTGCATGGTCTTTACGTTCTTTATTCAGTTTTGGTATTGACGTATTGGATGCCACCAGCAACGATGATCCTATTCCTGATGGGAAATTTTTCAGTTGGTTAGGACAAATACAACGAGTACAACGCTTTAGTGATAACTATACCTTAATTGCCCAAGCTGAAGCACAACTCACTCCCGATGGTTTATTACCCTCACAGCAATTTGTCATTGGTGGTGGTCAGTCAGTGCGCGGTTATCGGCAAAATGCCCGTGCAGGTGACAACGGAGTCAGATTTGTACTGGAAAACCAAATTACAATTCACAAAGATAAAAATACAGAGCAATTCATCAAAGTCGCGCCATTTTTTGATTTAGGATATGTATGGAATACAGATGATAACCCCAACACACTACAGAAACAAACCTTTTTAGCTGGTGCAGGAGTGGGAGTTTTATGGCAACTTCTACCCGGTCTGAATATGCGTTTAGATTACGGTCTGCCTTTAATTGACTTAGATGACCGTGGTGTAAATGCCCAGGATGAGGGTTTTTACTTTAGTGTGGGATATAAGCTTTAAGGAGGCAGGAGGCAGGAGGAAACAGGCAAGAGATAATACATGATTCTCCGTTTTTCTCCTGATTTTTCCCATCACTGTTGTTTTCCTGGCAAAGTTCAATCTATCCATGTACATACAAATTAATCTCCCGACTCCTGACCATCTCCAAACCCTTGACGCGCAAAAACTTCAATCATCTCACTGCGAGTCAGATTATGTTCCTGAGCTAATTCATCCAACTTTGCCCAAGCCGTATCTGTCAGCCGAATAGACCGCAATTTTTTCGTCTCATCACCGTAATCAGCCTGAAATTTACCTTCAGATGTGCGCTTGCGTCTGGGTGATTTATGCCTTGTCCCGGAATACTTGCCACCATGTATATCTATCTGATTACAAGTCATTAAATTAACCAGATTATCAATCAAGCGATCGCGCTCCATTGGTAAAATATCCGCACCATGTAACATATACTGAATAATCGTAAAATGCACCAAAGTCCCCAGAAAAATCCGTGCTGCTACCTGTGCATCGGGTAATTGCAATTCTGGATGGGCGGAAAAATACTCAGTAATTGTATCTAGACCATTTTTATCGACATTGCGAACAAAAACCTGAGCTAGTGACGGAAAACGCCCAGATTCAGCAATAATCAACCTCACAAAGCTCAACAATTCCTGTGAACAAGTAATATTATCTAAAATATTGTTGGCGATTCGACGCAAAACTATCTCCGGTTCTCCTTCCAGAAATTGCGGATCTTGAGGGTTAAAAACTGCCAAATATTTTTTCCGTGCTAATCCTTCAATTAGTGCAGTAAATAGACCTTCTTTATCCTGAAAATAGCTATATATCGTTGTTTTAGATACCCCTGCGGCTTCTGTTACTCTATCCATTGTCGCCGCAGAGTAACCATGTACTAAAAATTCCTGCATAGCACCAGCCAGGATAGCATCTACTTTATCTGTTAATCGCTCTGTATCTATTTTTCTACTCTTTTTTGGCATATAAGCAACCTAAATGAATTATTTTGGCGATCGCTCTTGACATTATTGTAATGAACGGTTTAGTTTAGTTGTATTACTAAACTAATTAGTTTAGTTAGCATCTCAAATGTGAGAGGGAAACTCTATGATGCGTGATCTAGTATTTAAACCTAGTCCTCGACCAATAATTATGCTGGGAACAGCAATAATTGTTGGCATTGGTGGCTTACAAGGGTATATAATATTACAGGATAAATCTAAAACTGCCCAGACAACTCAAGTTTCCCCAGTCAGCATACCGCAAATTAAGACAGTGACGGCATTGGGGAGACTAGAACCCAAGGGAAAAGTCATTAAACTTTCCGCACCTACATCTAGTCAAGGTAGCCGAGTAGAGCAGCTTTTGGTCAAAGAAGGGGATAAAGTAAAAGCTGGACAAATCATAGCTATTTTGGATAACCGTCCCCGACTCCAAGCTGCTTACCAAGAAGCCCAAGCTGCGGTGAAAGTTGCCCAGGTAAATTTAGAGAAAGTGCAAGCAGGGGCAAAAATCGGAGAAATAGAAGCCCAAAAAGCCGAAATTGCTAGAATAAAAGCCCAAAAGCTAGGAGATGTAACTGGACAGAGAGAAGCAGTAGCGAGATTAGAAGCACAATGGCAAGGTGAAACTTCTGCACAACGGGCAACAATCAACAGACTACAAGCAGAACTGAAAAACGCCGAAGTTGAATTGCAACGATATCAGCAACTTTACCGAGATGGGGCAATTTCTCAGTCATTATTTGATAGTAAAAAGCTGAGTGTTGATACCATTACCCAACAGTTGAGCGAAGCAAGAGCAAACCTCAACCGTATTGATAGCACGGGACGCAAGCAAATTAGCGAAGCTAAAACAGCATTGAACCGGATTCAAGCCACTGGTAGCAAACAAGTCACTTCTGCCAAAGCCACCTTAAACCAAATAGCCGAAGTGCGTCCGGTAGATGTAGCAGCAGCGACAGCCGAAGTCAACCGCACCATAGCCGCAGCGCAACAAGCAAGGGCAAACTTAGATCAAGTTTATGTAAAATCATCTCAAGATGGTGTAATTTTTGATGTCTATACCCGTGCTGGTGAATTGGTATCTAATGATGGGATAGTGGAAATTGGACAACCTAACCAGATGTATGCAGTGGTAGAAGTTTACCAAAGTGATGTTAGTAAAATCCGTCCCCAACAAAAAGTAAAAATATCTAGCAATTCTTTACCAGGAGAATTACAGGGAAAAGTAGATTGGTTAGGCTGGAAAGTACAGCGGCAAAATATCATCAACTCTGATCCTAGTGAAAATATTGATTCTAGAGTTGTGGAAGTTCATGTCCAGCTAGATCAAGAATCAAGTAATAAAGCAGCAAAATTTACTAATTTACAAGTGAAGGCAGTAATTTCACTACAGGAATAATGTTTGCTGTATGAATGGTACTTTTTTTAACTAACCGCAGAGACGCAGAGAACGCAGAGGAAGAGAAGAAGGTGAAGTTTTTACGTTTTATTTCGTTTTATTTAGGGGTTATATATGGTTGGATTTATTCAAGAATTGCAAAGACGCACACCTTTGGGATGGTTGCAACTCAACCATCATAGAAGTCGTTTGTTAGTTGCGATATCAGGTATTGCTTTTGCAGATGTGTTGATTTTTATGCAGCTTGGCTTTCAAAATGCCTTGTATGACAGCAACACCAGATTAAACCGCGCTGTGCTTGCAGACATAGTTTTGATCAGTCCGCAAAGCCGAAATATGCAAAATATGTCTACCTTTTCCCGCAGAAGACTGTTTCAAGCTGCTGATGTACCAGGTGTGAAATCAGCCGAACCCATGTATATCGGTTTAGCCACTTGGAAAAATCCCCAAACAAAACGCAAAACCACAGTCCAAACAATAGCTTTTAATCCTGAACAACCTGCATTAAATATACCGGAAATCAACGCCCAATTAGATAAAATTAAATTACCTGAGAATTTCCTATTTGACAGAGGTGCGAGGGGCGATTACGATCAAGTTTTTCGACAAATAGATGCTGGTAAAAATGTCAGCACAGAAATAGATAAACGGACAATTAATATTAGTGGATTATTTAAATTAGGAGCTTCCTTTGGTGCGGATGGAACTATAGTTTCTAGTGATGAAAATTTTTTACGCATCTTTCCCAGAAGACAAGCAGGAAGTATTAATTTGGGTTTAATTAATATCAAACCAGGATATGAAGTAGAACAGGTAGCAGCAGCATTAAAATCACACCTGCAAAATAATGAAGATGTGAAAGTTCTCACTCGTGAAGAATATATCAAATTTGAAGAAGCATTTTGGAAAAAAGAAAGTCCTATTGGCTTTATTTTTAGTTTAGGCGTATCAATGGGTTTTATTGTAGGTGTAATTATTGTTTATCAAGTTTTGTCCACAGACGTAAATTCTCATCTTAAAGAATACGCCACTTTTAAAGCAATGGGATATAACAATTCATATTTGTTAGGAGTAATTTTTGAAGAAGCAATCATTTTAGCAGCTTTAGGTTTTATTCCTGGATTTATCGTACCTTTAGGACTTTATAACCTAGCGAGAAACGCCACTAATTTACCTATATATATGACATTAGGTAGGGCTTTATTTGTTTTCATCCTCACCTTTATTATGTGTACAATTTCTGGGACAATAGCGACTGGTAAACTGCAATCAGCCGATCCCGCAGATATGTTTTAAATTAGGTGACAGTTGACAGGTGACAGGTGACAGAAAAACTTTGCTTCTTTACTTTGCGTCTTTGCGTGAGGAAAAAATATAAATATGGAAACAATAAACTCTTTACAACCAGTAATTGATGTCCAAAATCTCGACCATTACTTCGGTTCTGGACAACTCCGCAAACAAGTATTATGTAACATCAACCTCACCATTAACGCAGGTGAAATAGTGATCATGACTGGTCCATCTGGTTCAGGTAAAACCACTTTATTAACATTAGTAGGTGGACTGCGTTCTGCTCAATCTGGAAGTTTAAAAATATTAGGAAAAGAACTTTGTAACGCAACTGCAAAACAACTCACCCAAGCAAGAAGAAATCATGGTTATATTTTCCAAGCACATAATTTACATGGGAGTTTAACAGCAATTCAAAATGTGAGAATGGGTTTAGAAGTACATCCGAAAATTCCACCTCAAGAAATGTTGAACCGTTCACAAAAAATGTTAGAACAGGTAGGTTTAGGAGAAAGACTAAATTACTATCCAGATAATTTATCAGGTGGACAAAAACAAAGGGTAGCGATCGCACGTGCATTAGTTAGTAATCCCAAGATTATTTTAGCAGATGAACCTACCGCAGCACTTGATAAACAATCGGGACGGGATGTGGTAGAATTAATGCAGAAATTAGCAAAAGAGCATGGTTGTACAATTTTACTTGTCACCCATGATAATCGAATTTTAGATATTGCTGACCGAATTATTTATATGGAAGATGGTCATTTAATTAAAGATGGTGTGGGTGTGATGAGTTAATGAAATTAAATTACAATTTAAGTGATATCTAAATGAGGTCAGAGTGAAGATGACTATACCCACAGATATTCGTCAAAGAGCGATAGCACTTCTGGAACAATTACCGGGAGAATCTTTAGTTAAAGCAGTTGAATTTTTAGAATCTCTTTCTCATCAAACTTTACAGGTATCAGAAACAAAGAAACCTGAAGTTTGGGAAACAGAATTAATTCAAATAATTCAACGTCGTTTATCTGCTGAACAACAAGAGCGATTACATTATTTACGTCAACAAAATGAAACTGGAGAAATTACAGAAACAGAGCATCAAGAGTTACTGATGTACGTTGAACTGATTGAACAACAAGATGCTGAACGTGCAGCAGCAATGATTGAATTAGCTCAAATTCGTGGAGTTGATTTGCAAATTTTGATTAATGAGTTTTTACCTACAAATCTTTAGTATTTCCTGATGTCAGAACGAGTCCCAGAATCAATTAGAAGTATTGTTACTGCTCGTGCGGGTGGTTATTGTGAGTATTGTTATTGCTCCGAACAATTTGCCACACAAAGCTTTACTCTTGAACATATAAAACCCCGACAAGCAGGTGGTGAAACAATTTTAGAAAATCTTGCTTGGAGTTGTTTTGGGTGTAATAGTTATAAACATACTAAAACACAGGCAATTGATCCAGAAACAGGAGAAAAAATAGCATTGTATAATCCCCGTTTGCAAGTTTGGAGTGAGCATTTTCAATGGAGTGATGATTTTACACAGGTAATTGGTAAAACACCTTGTGGTCGAGCAACTGTTGAAGCTTTGCGTTTAAATCGTGCAGGTGTTGTGAATTTACGTCGTGTATTGTTTGGTGCAAATTTGCATCCACCCAAGAATATGAGAAATAATAATTAGTGTTTATTTGCATTATTTAAATGCAAAACAGTCATTTAATTAAAGATGGTGTAGGTGTGATGAGTTCCTAAACAACATGAATCAAAAATCTTCTATAATATAAACTAAAGAATTTGTTGGAGAAGCAAATGTTATTAAATTATAATCCTAGACATTGCTTACCTTCTGCGGAAGATTTACCAGACTCAGACGACACACCAGTGGATAATCAATTACAACATTTAATACCAGGACTTTTAGAAGCAATTCTCGCTTTAATTTGGTCAGAAAAAATGGATTGGTTTTTTGGGGTAGATATGGGAATTTATTATGATCCCTATCAACCTGCAATTGTTCCTGATGGTTTTCTGAGTATCGGAGTACCGAGAATTATTGACTCAGATTTGCGGTTATCTTATGTTCTGTGGGAAGAACAAAAACTACCGATTATGGTATTAGAAATAGTCTCACAAACCAGAAGAGGAGAATATACACAAAAGAAACAAGAATATGCTGAATTAGGAATTTTGTATTATGTAATATATAATCCTTTAAGGAAAAGAAAACCCCGGTTAGAAGTTTATAAACTGGAAAATGGAGAATATGAATTATTAAAAGGTGAACCAGTGTGGTTATCAGAACTGAATTTAGGAATAGGGAGAGAAGAGGGAAAATATCAAGGAATTACCAGAGAGTGGTTATATTGGTTTGATGAAACAGGGAAGAGATATTTAACCCCAGAGGAGAGAATTTTAGCAACACAAAAAGAGTTTGAAGAACAATTAGAAGAAGAACGTCAACGCAACCGACGTTTAGAACAATTATTGAGAGATGCGGGAATAGATCCAAATCAGCATTTTTAGTATTCGATGGTATTAGATCCCTGACTTATTGAAGAAGTTGGGGATCATATTTATAAAATATTTTATGTTAAGTGATTATGCAACCTCAAAAATTCTATTACACTAAATAACCCAATCCGCAGTTACCGAATTGGGTTTTATTTTTTATGACCTACCGCAAGAAATTTACCCAGTGCTAGGTCAGCCCAGACATATCCAGTTATTTATTTAAGAGCTATTGAGATATTTTAAACTTCTCAGTTTTAAACACCAACCATAATCAAATTCTTGTAAACTAGCGACCATTTTTTCCTTACCTTATTTCACTAACTGGCTGAATGTTGAACAGGCTTTTGTGTGATGTCGGTTCAAGTCTTCCTTAGTAGCACCTAGCTGGGCTAGGATTTCGTAAAGAAGCCAACCACCAATCTCAGGATAAACTGGTATTGTCGTTGCTCGCCCATCTGGATGCTTCCAGCGCACATGATCACCTTTTTGGCGTTTTCTTTCAAAGCCAAGATGAGATGCAAGTCTTTCCAGTTCTCGTGTTTTTACTGGCATATATTCCCCTTAATTGTGGACTACACAGATAGCACGGGAGAAAGACTTTCTTGCGGAAGGGTTATGGAGTTGTCTAGGCTTTGTAGCTAGAATAACACAAAAAATAATACTGCCAAACACTTAATATATTTGGCAGTTTGTTATAAATAATGGTTTGATAGTTACTGAGAATATAGTTTTTCAGTATGTTAACTTTCCCGGAAGATCCCCAGTTTAACGTCTTCAGGAAAAGGTATTCCTTCCTCCTGGTACTCCTCTAAAATCATCTCAAATACGTATTGTAGTTTTCTTAGTGCCTCCTGTTGCGTTGTTCCCAAAGCATGACAGCTAGGAATAGCGGGAACATAGGCAACGAAAGTACCATTGTCATCAGGGCGAATAATGTTGATATAGTCTTGCAGGGATTTCATATTACAATTATACTTTTACTACAAATGTAACATATTATGGTTACTTATGGGGGCAAACTGTAAGTTTATGGATATTTACCAACATTTTAAACCTGAAATGGTGAGTTGTATCATTCTAAAGTTCTAAAGGTTTACTAAAATGTTCGAGAACTTTTTTAGCTATAAATTTAACTAATTCAATGTCGTATCCTAGTTTTTGAGCTTCTGTTGACAATGGTAGAATAGATTTTTTTTGATTAGTTGGATCATTTTTTGTATGAACTATTTTGTTCCGTATATCATAAATGCGAATCGCTGTTTTATTTATAATATCGCCTCCTTCGGTAAGAGGACTTTCTTTAGTTGTTATATCCTCCCATTTCTTATAGTTTTTAAAAAACTTTCTTCTGTCTTCTTTTCCTTCAAAGAATGATCTTAGCTCTTCCACATTGACACAATTTTCGATAGTTAATTTCAACAAGTCTTCTTCAGTTTGACCACGTATTTTCTTTTTTATTTTATCAAATAAATTATTTATGTTACTATCTAATGTTGCTTGAGATTCATAAAATGATGGATTTTTAATTGTTTCTTTCATAATTCTTAATGCTTCCTTATCTACAAATTTAGGGAAGTAACACTCAATTACTTGGTAATAATGTAAATATTGTGATACAGGCATTTTTTCTTCTGAAAGCGCGTGAATGTACAAAGATAGGGGAACTTCTTCATACTCATAAATGTTTTGAATATCTACTGTAGGCTTAGATTGAATTCTATTCTTAATTAAATCTCTGTTCCTTTCCGATTTTAAATCACTAAGTGATTTAGAATATGGTCCTTGATCTGATAAATAGATTGATACTCCCGTGGAATAATTTAATTCCAAAATAAGTACAGTTGCAACTTTTTCCAAAATTTTTAAAGCCTGTTCATGGGATGAAATTGTTACTTGTTCTATACGGATAGTAGAATATTCTTGAATTTGAGGGTGAGAAATGGGGTCTTTAAGTGTTGCTAAAACTGAAAATGTTGGCGTAGATAAACCAACAGATAATTTAAGGGTTGAGTAATTACCATCATTAACGTTAATAAATGTTCTTGAATTTTCTTCTTCATTGTTGATTTTAGGTTTAATTAATCTTTGATAAATTGAATAATGTCCTTGTGGCATATCTTCATAGTCAATCATAGCTTCAATATACTGATCTTCTATGGAATAATAAGCATGAAACTCACTCATACCACTAATTTTCTTGATATTTTCAAAAAAAATATCATCTTTTGGTATTAATTTTGCTTGGTTATGATTAATGTAAATATTAATAGGATCATTAGCAGCATTCAGCTTCAGACAAAATCCATGATTAATATCTTCTTGATTAAGGCGCTTTATGTCAAGATTTGCTCGCTGACAACTTTCTTCAAGCTGCTGAAGTAGCAGTAAATTCTCTTCTGATTCGGTAGACATATTAATTTAAAATGATGTTGTAAACCAAGATATCATAAAATATGAAACACTCATTTAACAAAAGATTGATTTATCATTTATATCCCTCCTAGTTTTTGATCACTTTTATCAAATATTGATCTAAACCACACCTTTTAGGTGTGGCGATATTCAGACATCAAATAGGATAAAAGAAGTAATTTATTGCTGTTGTAACCACCCTTCCAAATCTGCCACAGTGGTAAAATCTAAAAGCACATCACATAAATCCTCAATCTGTGCTAAAGATAAACCCTGAACCTGCGACAACAACTCATCAGGAATATTACCCAAACGACGATTTAACAAACGCAGAGCGATCGCTTTTTCTCCCTCTTCTTTACCTTCTTCTTTCGCTTCCCGTATAGCTTTTGGTTCTTCTAAATCTAATCCCAACATGGTGATAATCTCCTTGCGACTTAGTTTAGTAAACTTGTAAACAATAATCGTCGTGATTAAATCTATTATCTCTGTTTCCGACTGTTTACGCGCCTCAGCTAACAAAAACTTTGCGGTTTCTATTGCTTCGGTGTCTTCCTTAATAGTCAGCAACATCAAACCTAATCCCAACGGTTGTTGCTGTACATCCCCCAATTCATCTAAATATACCCGACGAATTTGATCACCTGCTAACAAAGAGCGATGAATCTTTAAATTTGATGGTTCTAAACTCCGCGAACCAAAAATGATCACCCCATACCAATCATCATAACGAATAGAATGGCGATGCAGAAACAACGATAATTCCGAAAAGAAGCGAAAATATAAATTTTCATCTTTCTGAAATTGCACTTCTGCAAAAAACACCACCTGAGAAACCGCATTAGCAGGAGGTAAAAACACCCCATCTATTCGGAAAGCTGTTTCTTTTACTTCCACCGATTCAAATACATAACTATCTGCTTCTGGTGGTGGTTCATCTACTAATTCAAACAATAAACTGGGAAATTGTTTGAACAATTTATAAAAAATAGTATCCCTTCGCATTTTTAATGAAAACTGTACTGTAGTTACTCATTACTTCTACATAATAAATCATCAATGGCTGTTTTTTTTCGGATGATGAGCAAACTATATATCAAGCAGAACCTTCATTAGATACTGCGTCAAAGTAAAAGCATCAACACCTAATTCTGTCCTTTCCTTTGCTGCTAAAATACCTGCTTGAGAATGCCACCAAGCCGCAGTTGCTACCACATCTTCAATATTAACTTGTTTATTAACAACTCGCGCCAAAATTCCCCCCATTAAACCCGTTAACACATCACCGCTACCACCACGGGCTAAAGCTGGTGTACTTTCAGAATTGAGCCAAATGACACCTTCAGGGTTAGAAATGGCGGTTCTTGCCCCTTTTAACAGCACTACAGCCCCCGTTTGTGATGCTGCTGTTTGCACTGCTTTTACTCTATCTTTAAAGTCAACATCAGGAAATAAACGATGAAATTCACCTGTATGGGGTGTGAGAATTGTTGTATTTTGGCGTTTTTTTAAAGTGGAAATAGTCCCTAATTGTGCCAAAATATTTAAAGCATCGGCATCCAAAATTAAGGTAACTTCACTATTGATTACCTGTTCAACAATTGGGGTAGCATCGGTTGTTAAACCTGGTCCACAAGCAATAGCATTAAATGAACTTAAATCAGTTTTTGGAGGTAATTGTAAATGAGAAATTGCCCCGGTTTCGGTTTCAGGACAGCCGATAATTAAAGCTTCTGGTAAATGGGAAACTAAAAGCGGTTTAATACTTTCTGGTACAGCAATTGATAACATCCCCACACCGGAGGCACGCGCACCTAAACCCGTTAAAATTGCTCCTCCAGCATAACGTTTTGAACCACAAATTAATAGTAAATGTCCAGATTTATATTTATGGGTTGTGGGGGGAAGAGGTAAAGATAAGGTATCAAATACTGTGGTGTTGGTAATGCGTTTGATTTTGGGAACTTCACCTAAAACAGCATGAATATCAGCTAGGGGAATATCAAAATCAATTAATTCCGCTTGTCCAATATATTCTAATGCTTGTTCTTGCAATAAACCCTGTTTCCATAAACCTAAACAAAAGGTATGAGTAGCACGAATAGCAGTTCCTAAAACTTCTCCTGTATCTGTATGTAAACCGGAAGGTAAATCAATACTAAAAATTGGTTTATTCCAGTCATTAAAATGATTAATTGCAGAAGCAATATTCCCGGTGATTTCTCTTTCTAAACCAAACCCAAATAACCCATCAATTAAAAAATCACAACTTGGTAATTCGGCAATTTCTTGAAAACAAGGAATTCCTAAACTTTGAGCATATTGAAAATGTTGAGAAGTTAATTCTTTGAGTTTAGTAAAAGGTTGATAAATCCAAACTTGATAACTACGAAAATGCAACTCTCGCGCTACAACTAAAGCATCACCACCATTGTGACCAGGACCGACTAAAATTCCCACACTAGATCCCCCCAACCCCCCTTGAAAAGGTGGGCAAAGAGGTATGATAGATTGTAGGCGATCGCTAATCAATCCCGCTACTTTTTCCATCAAAGCTGCAACCGGCATTCCCGCTGCAAATATTCGCCCTTCAATGTCACGCATTTGGGCAGATGTAACTATTATTTGTTCTTTAATCATTAGTAATTTGTTTCTTAACTGTCACCTGTCACCTGTCACCTATCTTCCATAATAAACCCTGGCATTACCATAGCCTAATTTTTTAATATAATCATTCCATTGTTCTGCTTCAGGGCGTTCTCTAAAAGGACCCACAGCTATATGCGCTCCTCGTGGTTGAGTTCTCATCCACACATTACTATTTTGACCAATACTCCGGCGGACTTGTTCACCCAAATTGCGTAAATTATTGGAACTACTGGGAATAATCACATAATAAGCAGTGGGATTTTCACGGCGATAATTATTATTGGTAGTTGGAGCATTATATGTGGGCGAGTAATAAGATAATTGCAATATGTCAGAATTTTTAGGGCTGTTGTAAACCACGGTTTCATTGTTAGAAACACTAGCAAAATTAGCTCCATAAATACCACTTAATTCCAGTTCTCTAATTCTTTGTTGAGCATTAGATGGTTTAGTAAAAACACCTGCTTGAATTATTTTACGTCCCCCATACTGACGAATATAAGCAGTGTTTTCAATCTGACGTATGCGTTGCAAAGTTTGGGGATTATCATCATCAACATAAACAAAATAACGTTCAAAATTTTGGTTATATTGACTGATTTGTGTAACTTGTGAAGGTTGATAATTGCGATTATTTTGATTAAACTCCCCTGGTTGCATTGGTTGTAGTTGCGGTAATGCTTGCTTACTCATAGGAATTTCGTTTAAATCTAAAGGAGCTTGATACTCGTAAACTTGTGCTTGTGCTGGGTCATTTTGGGGCATTAATGCCAAAAAACCGCCCATCAATAGGGAAATAGATAGATAGGTAAACTGACTGGCTATGAAAATCCGCATATTTATCACCCTCTTGAGCAAATATTAGTCCTATAGTCATTATTGTAATCAGGACATGGAGAATTACGTAGATGGCTCAAACCCCATAACTGAAAGCTGCTTATTACCACAGCTTTTTGGGAACTTATGCTACAATAGGAAGGTCTTTTGCCTTGTGCTGAAATAAAAAGCCTCTACTAAACATAATCAGCAGTAGGCACTTTTAAAAGTCTGATTTATGAAAAAAGTTGTCGTTGGTCTTTCTGGTGGCGTTGACAGTTCTGTAGCTGCCGCTATTTTACACAATCAGGGCTATGATGTAATTGGTTTAACCCTTTGGCTAATGAAAGGCAAGGGGCAATGTTGCTCTGAAGGAATGATCGACGCGGCTAGTATTTGTGAACAATTAGGCATTCCCCACGAAATTGTCGATATTCGGGATGTCTTTCAAGCCAATATTGTGGATTATTTAGTATCTGGTTACAGTGTGGGAATTACGCCGTTACCTTGTTCCCAATGCAACAAAACAGTGAAGTTTGGTCCAATGGTAGAATATGCGCGGGAAAAATTGGGTAGCAATGCGATCGCCACAGGTCATTATGCCCAAATTCGCTATGATGAAACCACTGGACGTTATCAATTGTTACGTGCAGTTGACCGCAACAAAGACCAGTCTTACTTCCTGTATGATTTATCTCAAGATTTACTGGGGGCTTCTATATTTCCCTTGGGAGAATTAAACAAAACCGACACCCGTAAAATAGCCGCAGAATATGGGTTAAAAACCGCTGATAAACCAGAAAGTCAAGATTTATGCTTGGTAGAAAGTAACGGTTCAATGCGAGCATTTTTAGATAAATATTTAGCACCAAAACCCGGTGATATTGTCGATACCACAGGTAAAGTTTTGGGGCAACATGATGGTGTACATCATTACACGATTGGTCAACGTAAAGGTATAGGAATTGCTGCGGCTGAAGCGTTGTATGTGATTGAATTGGATGCAGTTAATAATAGAGTAATTGTAGGCGATCGCACCAAAGGAACTCAGCCAGAATGCACAGTCAACCGAGTCAATTGGGTATCCATTGCTGAACCTGCAACTCCCATCCGTGCGGAAGTACAAATTCGTTATCGTTCTCAACCCGTCCCCGTAACAGTAATTCCTTTAGAAAATGATCGTGTGCGGTTAGTGTTTGATGAACCTCAATTCAGCATTACCCCAGGACAAGCAGCGGTTTGGTATGAAGGGGATAAGGTATTGGGTGGGGGAATAATTGAACTTGATAGAACCTGAAAAATCGCTAATATCAAATTTGTCTAATTAGGTTTTGCTGATAGCGTAGCTTGGTGTATGACTCCTACGTCCTCACGTCAGCTATAGCCATTTGACACTCTCCAACCTGAAGGTGCGGAGATTCTTGGTTCAACAAACAAAAAGAAAAAATAATTCCTTAAAAATCCATCACAAATTAGTCTAATTGATTAATAGGTAGTATTTCTACTCAAAAAAATTCCCAAAATATCCAACTACATGACTAAAATTATCGTCACAGGGGCTGCTGGTTTTATAGGTTCTCATTTAGTTAATATTTTATTAGAACAGGGAGAAGAAGTCATTGGCATTGATGAATTTAATGATTACTATGATCCTGTTTTGAAGCGGAAAAATATTGCAACCTGCCAACAATCGCCCAACTTTACTTTAATTGAAGGGGATATTCAATTTTTAGACTGGTCAAAAATTTTCCCAGATGTGGAAGTAGTTTATCATCAAGCTGCACAAGCAGGGGTAAGAAATTCCTGGGGTAAAGGTTTTCGGGCTTACACTGAACGAAATATTAATGCTACACAAGTTTTATTAGAAGCTGCGAAGGATGCTAAAAATTTGCAACGGTTAGTTTTTGCATCGACTTCTAGTATATATGGTGATGCGGAAACTTTACCGACTAATGAAGAAATTGCACCCAAACCTGTTTCACCTTATGGTATTACAAAGTTAGCGGCTGAAAGGTTATGCGGACTTTATTATAAAAACTTTGGTGTGCCTTTTGTTTCCTTACGTTATTTTACTGTTTATGGGCCAAGACAACGGTCAGATATGGCATTTCATAAGTTCTTTAAAGCCGTTTTAGAAGATGAAGCTATTCCTGTTTATGGTGATGGACAACAAACGCGAGATTTTACATTTGTGAGTGATGTTATTGCTGCTAATTTAGCTGCTGCGACTGTACCAGAAGCAGTGGGAGAAATTTTTAATATTGGTGGTGGTAGTAGGGTGGTTTTAGCCCAAGTGTTGGATACAATGGAGGAAATTGTTGGTAAGCCTATAAAACGTAACCACATTGAAAAAGCGATGGGAGATGCGCGTCATACTGCTGCGGATGTTTCTAAGGCGAGAAATATTCTGGGTTATCAACCACAGGTTTCTCTGCGGGAGGGTTTACAGAAAGAATGGGAGTGGGTGAAGTCTTTGTATTTGTAAGAAGAGGTTGGGGCTTTTTTTACTGTTTAATTGGTCAGAAAGTGAAAAGAATTCCCAATCCAAAATCCAAAATCTAAAATCCAAAATTGTTAGTCCCCAACTTCTTGGAGAGATTGGGGATATTTTAATTTTTAATTGGTCAGAAAGTGAAAAGGATTCTCAATCCAAAATCCAAAATCTAAAATCCAAAATCGTTTTATTCCCATTCTTGAAATTTGTCATTACTACTACGAAGTAGGCTATTTATTTGAGTGCGTCTGGTTTCAAAGTTGGCTGCTATGTAAATCAAGAGAATACCAACAAGTAAACCTACTATCCATTTTAAGAAAGAGTAGCGGAGGCTAAATATTACTAGTTGATAAATGCTGGTGCTGAGAAAAGCGGCTGTACCAATATAGAGAAATGCCCGTACTCGCAAAGCCAGTCCAGCAAAGATGGCAATGAGGCTAAAAATACCTGGGATGTAAGGTGAATCTTGATGCAATAAAACTGCCCAACCACAAATTAAACCACTACCAATTATTCTGACAAAATGGCGAATTTCTTTTGATTCCGGTAGTTTTAGTTGTGGATCTATTTGGGCAATGTATAGTATTGATAAGCCAATTGGTGTGATATACCATAAGGTATCTTTGAGGTTTAATTGTTCAAACCAATTAAATAATGCCCAATCAATTAAAATTACACTAATATAAGTAAACCGCAGTTGTCTATTGGTTGTGGACAGAAAAGCATAATATCCGGCGGCAATAATTAAGGTGATGGGATAAATTTGTTGTTGGGTTAGCCATAAAATTATTAATGGCAGGATGTATGCTGTTCTTTGCCAAGGTGTTTTTGACCAGCCTAAATTCTCCCAAGGTAAGATGTAAAGGAAGTAGGATAATAAACAAGCTAAAGCCCCATTCCAAGGCATTAACTGTTGAGTAAAAAAGCGTCCTATTGATAAATCTTGTAGGTATAAAGTTGTGATTCCCAGTTCTATTAAACCCAGGTAAACCCAAATTTCATCTACAGCTATATTTCCAAAAGTTTGTACTGCTGCATGGAGATTATTTCTTCTCCCTTGCCATATTGCATAACGGGTTAAAAATACTCCTGTTCCTATTCCTACATACAGGTTATTTTGAATGGGTAAGGTAATAGCACCTAAGAATAAGCTGCTACTCCACAACCAATGTAAATTGGCAAGATTTTTGATTTCTCCTGGTGTGAGACGCAAATAACTAACTAACCAAGGAGAAAGGATGCGGTAAGCATACATAATGCTAGTACCTAAAGCAGACATAGCAATTAAACCATCCCCAATAGTACCTCCTTTGGCTATGGACATTTGATAAAATAACAGTTCATAAGCAGAAATGGATATACCAATAATTCCGAAGTAAAGTAGAGGTTTGAATTCTGCTTTTCTACGTCCTATACTAATCATAATTAAGGCTACACCCAAGGAACAAAGACCTGTCCAGTCGCTGAAGGTGTTAATTCTTAATATGACGCTAAAGACACCGTAGATGAGGGGGAGGATATTAAAGCTAGTGGGTAAGGTTTGATATTTTCTCTGCCACCATTCTCCGAATAACTGAGTTGTTAAACCAAGGGCAATGTTAGCAATGGTAATGCTAATCATGGAAGGTTGCCAAAATCCTAAAACTTCAGCAACTAATAATTCTAAACACCAACCAATGCTATAAAATGCCCAGTTATTTGGTTGTTGCCAACTGCGATAAATAATTGCTGCTAGAGTTATGAGTGTAGCGGTGAGGTAGAAAATACCTGGGTTTGCATCTGTGGCATAAATGAGGAAAGAATGTATGGTGATGCTAAATAATTCTAGGATACAGAGTGCGATCGCCCACTTGTCAGCAGCTAAAGCATAAATTCGAGTTTTGTTAAATAGTAATTTTCTTCCTACCCATAAACCCAGAACAGCTAAGGCATTAATTAGCAACCAACCTGATAAACTGATGTTGGGGAAAATTTGCCACAACGTAGCAGCTATTAAAATCAAGCCAAAACCGATGGTAGTTCCCGCAGTTGTTTGGTTTTTTAAATAGCGAGTATTAACGAACATCACAGCAGTACCAACACCCAAACCAATTAATCTAGTTCCTGCTAATGGTAAGGTTAAAAGTTGGGCTGATAATACAGAAATGATACTCACATAAATTTTTGTTTTCTGAATATCTTCACTACTGCGACTTCCTAAAACTGTGAGTGTTACAGGTGTAATTAACCAAATTGTACGCCAATAATCGGCATAATTGACATTACCATACCAAAATTCCTCTGCTTTTATCCATAACAGGAAAAAACTCACAGCAGCTAAACCTAAACCAATATACCAAGCACTATCTTTCCAAACAGTTTCTCTCCCGCTAAATATCCATTCTCCTACCATTAAAACCAATAACAATACTGCCCAAATTTCGCTACTGAGATTGGGAAACCACCAATTAATGCTAGAACAAATAGTTAATACTCCTGTAACGTGAGTCAGATATACTAAGATGATAGAAAAGCGTTGTTTAGTGATAGTAGCTAGGGTAATAGTAGAGAAGAGAAGATTGAGCGATCGCACCGTGGGATTAATTATCCCTAACATAGTTAAGGATACACCAAATAATACATTTAACTGATCACCAAACATCACTAAATTTGGTTTATTAGCACGATGGAAACTATTTGTTAATGCCACCATTAAAACCAAATAAGGAAATAAAGCCAAACTCAATAAAGTCCAAGTTTCATCTGGATGATTAGTCAGATTATTAGCCGTATTAATAATCCAATTTTGCAACTGTTCAGGAACTAATTGCCAAACTAACCAATGTGCTTGTAAACCAATTGAGAAAAACGTGAATAAATCAATTTGAAAATTATATTTTTGTAACCGAATAATAAAAACCCATAAACCCAGACCACTGACAGCTATTGCTTGCCAAGGTTGATCTACTACCGACACTAACCAACCCAAAAATAAGAAAATAATCCCCAATTTTTTCCAAATGGAAGTAAGAGAAGGTAAATTTGTAGAAGTGTTGATTTCCCTTTCTGTTTGTAAAGAGGGGTTAAAATAGAGGTTTCTTTCTGCCAACCAAACGGCTAACCAACCACAAATACCAATAGCTAAACCCAACTGAGTGACATTGACATTAGCAACAAAAATCGCCCTAGATAATAATCCTAATAATTCATAAATAATCACCGCAAAATATATACCAATTCCCCAGCTATCAGTTTGTTCATCTGAATTTTCTCTGGGTTGACGTAGGTTTTGATAAACAGTAATCAAAGTTGTACCGACCATTGCCAAATAAACAGCAATTAAGGGAAAACCTGATATCTTCCAACCCAAATGTAAATAACTCAAACCCAAAAGATTGAATAATGGTAACTTACCATTGGGAAAATTATTAATAATTGTGCGAGTTCTAGAAAGTAAAACTGTAATGGTTGATAATAACAGAAAAGCAATAGCTAATACTACCCAGTTGAGAGGATTATTCCACAAACTAAAGCTATCCATTGCCCAAAAATTAACAGGCACTAATAACAAAGTCACAACTAATAAAGTTTGTGCTGTCAATGTGAGATTAGTTTGTTTCCCAGCCCAAAAAGTGAAACCGCCAAAACTCAAAGTATAAGCTAATAAAACTCCATATTGTCCAACAGCCGGGAACTTTTCCCACTGACTGGCTGCAAGTACACCAGAAGATAAAACTACTAAAAATACACCTAAAAACAACAACCAGCGTACACTTAATTCTTCACCCAATGATTGAAACATTGAGGTCATAAAATTAGGTTTAGCTGGTACTTTTGGTTCTGGGGGTAAACTCGCAATTAATGGTTTTGATCTAGTAGCATTTGTCAATACCTCCTGTGGCTGATTTTCAACTTGTGGTTGTAATCTTACAGAACAAACAAGATAATTGCGAGATATTTGCCTAACTTGGGCATCAGATATTAAACCTAAGCGCAGCCAAATATCTAGTCCTTCTAACAACTCAGGATGAGAAGAAGGTAGTCTCAGTTCTAGTATTAACGGACGGTCAATAGGTGATGACATAACCCTCAAAAATATAAGTATATACTGAAGATTATGGTTGTGATAAAAGTATATTTTTATTTACATTGTGCCAGTTATTAAAATAACTCACACAGATACACTCCCAGCACAGAGAAAACTGCGGTTTTTTCCTAAAAACACAAGTTACACTGTAGCCATTTGCAGAAAGTGGCACTTGTGATGTGTAGTTTAATGTATACCTTGTCTTGTTACGCAAAGATCGCAAAGGACACAAAGGTAAGAGAATTTAAGAGATTTTTTAGTGTTGCTGCGGTTATTTTTTCTTTCATTGGGATGCTCCCAAAATTAATCCATGCTTATCTTTTGCTGCTGATATAATTGTTTAAACAACGCTTGCTGTTTTTTATGATCTACAATTGGTGCAGGATAACCAATACTACGACGTTCTAAAGGTAAAATATTCCCACTTATCAAATATTGCGTCTCTACATACCGCAATTCTCTCACCCATTGCCGAATATACTCCCCATCAGCATCAAATTTTTGTGCTTGACTCGCTGGGTTAAAAATCCTTAATGGTTTCGGGTCCATACCGCTAGAAGCACTCCATTGCCAACCCCCATTATTAGCAGATAAATCACCATCAATGAGTTTTTGCATAAAATATTTTTCTCCCCATTGCGGATTAATAATTAAATCTTTGGTGAGAAAACTGGCAACAATCATTCTACATCTATTGTGCATCCAGCCGGTTTCATTTAATTGTCGCATAGCTGCATCAACTATTGGATAGCCTGTTTTCCCTTCACACCAAGCCTGAAAATGTGCTTCATTATTTTGCCAAGGAAAGTTTTTGAAACTATCTCGATATGCACCATCAGCCAATTCAGGAAAATGATACATGGCGTGTTGATAAAATTCCCGCCAAGCTAATTCTTGTTGCCAGGTACGAATACTAGCGGTTACTTCTTCACTATTACTATTTTCTAATGTTTCTATTGTCGCTTGCCAAATTGTACGAATACCAATCACACCAAATTTCAAAGCTGCACTTAATTGAGATGTGCCATCAACACCGGGAAAATTCCGCTGTTCTTGATATTCATCAATGGCAGAATTGATAAAAGTTTCTAACCTAGTTTGCGCTGCTGTTTCTCCCGGTTCAATAATTAATTCTCCATCCCAAATAAAGCCTAAATCTTTGGCAGAAGGTAAATTAATTACACCTGCTTGTTTAGCAATTTCCTGTTCTGCTACTGTTAAATTTTCGCAATTTTCTAAAGTTGCAACAGGGTTAAGTTTTGGTTTACTACTCCAATTTTTCCAGAAGGGAGTATAAACTGTGTAGGGAGTTTTTGAACCACTAAAAATTTCCCCAGGTGAGTGGAGTAATTGATCCCAATTTTGATTAAGAGTTTGAATACCTTGTGCTTTTAGTGCTGCAATTACATCATTATCACGTATTTGTGCGTAAGGTTCTACATCCCAATTCCAAAATACAGCCTTAGCTTTCAAGGCTTTAGCTAAATTAGGAATAGCTGCCACAGGATTATCATGTAATATTAATAACTTACTACCTGCTTGAAGATATTGTTGTTGTAAAGACTGCAAACAGCCAATCATGTAGGTTACTCTTGCAGGTGCAACATCATCACTGTTTAAAATCCCAGGGTCTAAACAAAATACACCTATCACCTTTGCACTTTTTTCTCTAGCCGCAGCTAGTCCTGTATTATCAGAAATACGTAAATCCCGGCGATGCCAAAACAAAATTAAGTCAGACATTTCTATATAATATAGTTTTTTTGTACTATTTTATCTCTAATAGTATAGCAGGTGACAGAATTCAGAAATCAGGAGTTGAGGAGAAAGTTATTTTCTCTGCCCAATGCCCTGAAGTTAAATAATCAGTATACATTAAAACACCCATTTATCGGTCGGAAATAGTGGCTTTTTGAGTCAGATTTAAGTAAACTATTCTTAACAGATAGCTTAGTATCTTATTTATGGCGATTTTATTACTTGACAACGGCACAATCGAGAGTGATTTAAGTGAGATAGTTGTTGCACTAGAACCTCTAAATATCAAGCTGAGAAATTACGAACCGGGAACATCTCTACTTTTCCCAGAACTGCTAGAACAGGAAACCGTCACGGAGTCAGAGAAACGCTACATTGTTGGACTTCATAACAGCGTATTTGAGTTCCTGCAACAAGAAAACGGGTATCATTGGAGCGATTTACTCCATATACATCCTGGTTCACCAAATTTAGAAACTTGGATAGCAACTTATGGACGTTACCATACGCACAATGCGGCTGAGGCGATTTACCTGTTAGCAGGAGAGATGATTTATAGTTTCGTCCAGCCTGATGGTAGCCAAGTACAGTTATTACTTCAGCATCAAGACTATCTGTACATTCCCAGCGGTGTGGAACATTGGTCTAGTCCCGCTGCATCCTTGCATTTTAAGGTAATTCGCTATTTCACCACCGTAGAGGGATGGATGCCAAATTATACAGGTACTCATCAGCAATTCAAAATTTAACAGTTCAAAATTTCACCAAGTGCATCTACTATTATTATTCTCAGGCAAATTAATTCTTTATTTTGCTGACTTACTGACGTGAGATTATATTAAATTGGTAACTTGTAAAGGTTCTTTACATTTCTACCTGTAAAAATTTTTTACTCATGAGTCAAATAATCTGGATAGCAAGACACGCCAACCGCCTAGACTTTGTAAACCCTGATTGGTTTCTGACTGCCGAAAAACGCTATGACCCACCATTGTCAGATGATGGTATGGTACAGGCACAACAACTAGCAAAACGACTCAAAGGTGAAAGAATATCCCAAATTTTTGCTTCTCCTTTTCTGAGAACAGTCCAAACTGCCAATGCAGTAGCAGAAGTGTTGGATTTACCAATTAAATTAGAAACAGGCTTAAGTGAATGGTTAAATCCAGAGTGGATGACAGAAGAACCAGAAAGACTATCAATATCAGATTTAGCAGCATTATTCCCCAGAATTGACACTAGCTACACACCACGTATTGCAGCACAATACCCAGAAACCCATGAAAAAGTGCGGGAACGTTCTGGACAAACTGCTAGATGTATAGCAAATGAATTCTGGCCAAATGATATCCTCCTAGTAGCACATGGGGCTTCTGTACTGGGTGCAGCAATGGGATTAGTAGGGGAAATTGCCAAAACCGAAGTTAAAGCTACTTTGTGTTCTTTGGTGAAAGTAGTGCGTCAAGAATCAGAATGGTTGCTAGAACTCACAGGAGATACTTCCCATTTGACGAAAATCGAAGAAGTTGTGCGATTTGTGTAAATCTCTTATTTAAACCACACTTGTATTTTAAACTTTTCCTCCTTTGCGCGATTGCGCCTTGGCGTGAGATAAAAATAATGTGGTTGATTGATTTGAAAACCGCTGTCACCGCAACTCGATACCAAATAAAAGTAACTAAATAACCGATAAATTTTATGACATTACTACTAGCAGGAGATATCGGCGGCACAAAAACTATTTTGCGCTTGGTTGAATCCTCTGAATCTTCAGGTTTGAAAACTTTGTATGAGGAGAGTTACCAGAGTGGGGATTTTCCCGATTTGGTGCCAATAGTGCAGAAATTTTTGGCTGCTGCGAATGCTTCAACACCAGAAAAAGCCTGTTTTGCGATCGCCGGGCCAGTGGTCAAAAATACTGCTAAACTGACTAATTTAGCCTGGTTTTTAGATACGGAACGTTTAGCCCAAGAACTGGGTATACTTTCTATTTCCCTGATTAATGACTTTGCGGCTGTCGGTTATGGTATTTTTGGTTTAACCAAACAAGATTTACTGACTTTGCAAGTTGGTAAACATCAACCAGAAGCACCTATGGCGGTTATTGGTGCGGGAACTGGTTTAGGACAAGGATTTTTAATCAAACAAGGTAGTCAGTATCAAGTTTTTCCCTCCGAAGGTGGACACGCGGATTTTGCACCCCGGAATGAGTTAGAGTTTCAGTTGTTGAAATACTTGTTGGATAAACATGGTATTCAACGCGCTTCTGTAGAAAGAGTAGTTTCCGGGTTGGGTATTACTTCCATTTACCAATTTTTAAGAGATAGACAAATAGCCACCGAAACACCAGAAATTGCTCAAATAGTCAGAACCTGGGAACAAGAAGCAGGAAAAGCCGAAAAAACCGTTGATCCTGGTGCAGCTATTGGTAGTGCAGCCTTAGCAAAAAGCGATCGCCTTTCTGAACAAACTATGCAACTGTTTGTAGAAGCTTACGGTGCAGAAGCCGGTAATTTGGCTTTGAAACTCTTACCCTACGGTGGATTATACATAGCTGGTGGTATTGCCCCCAAAATCCTACCTTTGATGCAAAATGGTAGCTTTATGTTAAATTTCACCCAAAAAGGGAGAATGCGTCCTATTCTCGAAGAAATACCAGTTCACATAATTCTTAATCCACAAGTGGGATTAATTGGTGCGGCTTTGTCTGCATCTAGGCTATAAATAGCAGAAACAGTGAAAACCGCATCTGCAAAGGCTATAAATATGACTATCAAATTTTTTCTACCTTTCATTGCTGCCACTTTTTTATACAGTGGCTTAGTTTCCGCTGAAGCCCGCAAACCCAAAGCTGTTACTCCTCCTAAAACAACTCCTCTTCCTCAAATAGTGCAGCCACAATGGAAGGTCTTTACTCCCCCAGATAAGGGTTTTCAGGTTTTAATGCCAGGAAGACCAAAAACCAAAACTCAAGTCCAAAAAACTTACATGGGAGAAATAAAATTAGAAATATTTGTAGCCCAACCACCGGAACAGGAAGTTGCATATTTAGTCACTTACAATGAATTTCCTTATAGCTATGCTAAAATGACTAGCGCCCAAAAAATCTTGAGTCAAGCCCAATCTAATACCTTAAAAGCTACACAAAGCAATTTAATTAGTGAACGCAATATTCGCAGTTCTAATGGTCATCCTGGGAAAGAAATTCAATATATAGATTCAGCAGGTAAAGTAACTACAAATAGAATGTTTGTTGCTGAGGGGCGCTTATATCAAGTAATGGCAATAGTTTCTAAAAAACAGCGTCCCACTTTAGCTAAAACTATTGCGGGGTATTTGAATTCTTTTCAGTTGGTTTTGAGAAGGTGATAATAGATGAACTACCTCTAGTTAGCTTCACCGGAACTAGAGGTTTCTACATCCTCTAATTTGATATTGGCAAAGTTACTTTGAGATTTGTGACCTCAGCAGCCGCAATATCCCTAACAACTCTTGATTAGTAGCATAATTAATGAAAAAATTGATCCGCGAGTAGCTTTAAGGCATTCGCGTTTTGCAAGGAACGCACGAGGAAATAAGTGAAGGTTTTAGTTGTCGGTAACGGGGGACGTGAACACGCTCTAGCGTGGAAACTGCTACAATCCAATAAAATCGAGCAAGTTGTCTGTGTACCTGGGAATGGGGGTACAGCAACTATGGAACGTTGTCAAAACCTACCCCTAGGGGTAAATGACTTTGAAGGCATGAGTCAATTTGCCTTAGAAAATGGCATTTCTTTGGTAGTAGTTGGCCCAGAAGTTCCTTTGGCCAATGGCATTACAGACTATCTCCAAAGTCAGGGATTGATGGTATTTGGTCCAGTCAAAGCGGGAGCGCAAATTGAAGCCAGTAAAGCTTGGGCTAAGGCTTTAATGCAGGAAGCAGGAGTACCCACAGCTAAAGCAGCAGTCTTTACAGAAGCAGCAGCAGCAAAATCTTATATCCAAGCCCAGGGAGCGCCAATAGTTGTTAAAGCGGATGGTTTAGCAGCTGGTAAAGGTGTAATAGTAGCTGAAACGATTGAACAAGCACAAGAAGCAGTTGAGGCCATTTTTCAAGGACAGTTCGGGAGTGCAGGTAATTTTGTTGTCATTGAAGAATGTTTAGTAGGGCAAGAAGTTTCTGTTTTAGCATTAACAGACGGTTTAACAATTCGCCCCTTATTACCTGCACAAGACCATAAACGCATTGGCGAAGGCGATACGGGAGAAAATACGGGTGGCATGGGAGTTTATGCCCCAGCACCTATCGCTACACCAGAATTAATGGCGCGTGTACAAACAGAAGTTTTAGAAAGAACTATTGCCGCTTTAAGAAATAGGGGCATTGACTACCGAGGAGTGCTTTATGCTGGCTTAATGGTTGCACCCAATGGCGATTTTAAAGTTTTAGAATTTAACTGTCGCTTCGGTGATCCAGAAACCCAGGTCATCTTACCACTGCTGGAAACACCCTTGGAAGATTTAATCTTGGCCTGTATCCAGCAACGTTTAGGAGAAATGCCACCTCTGGCTTGGAAACAAGGTGCTGCGGCTACAGTAGTTGCTGCATCAGGGGGTTATCCTGGAGATTATGAAAAAGGCAAGGTCATCACAGGGATAGAGGCAGCACAAACAGCAGGTGCAATTGTATTTCATGCAGGCACCAAGTTGAACTCAGCCCAACAAATCGTGACAGACGGTGGTAGAGTTTTAAATATTACGGGAATGGGTGAAAATTTCCAACAGGCGATCGCCCAAGCTTATACTGGAATCCAACACATTCAATTTTCAGGAGTATATTACCGTAGAGATATTGGTCATAGAGTCTTGAGAATTGATTCATGAGTTAGTCGATTTTAACAGGGAACAGGGAACAGGATAAAAAGCTTTTTGTGTGGTGAGGCTTTTGGCCTAAATTTTGGCCATAAATTTTTGATTCATTCCAGTGCATATCGCTATAGTAGTTGTTTGACCTCCTCCAATCTTCCTAACTTTCCCATTTCTCCCTCACACTTTTCCCGAATTAGCTGTTAATTTTTAAGTTGTTGGGGTAAAAAACAAACAACTACTAACAATTATATTTTTACGTATATTTAAGAATGCTGGCTTTTTTTACAACCCTTCGAGATGTCATTAACCATTGGTGGTATGAGTTCACCCTCCAAACCAAACTCCTAGCTGTTGCTACCTTAGCAGTTTCCCTAGTCATGAGCGGTCTGACTTTCTGGGCAGTGAATACAATTCAACAAGATGCACGTCTCAACGATACCCGTTTTGGTCGTGACTTGGGATTACTACTGGCTTCTAACGTTGCTCCACTCGTTGCTGATAACAATCTCACAGAAGTTGCCCAATTTTCCCAACGCTTCTATAGCAGCACATCTAGCGTGCGTTATATGCTCTACGCTGATGAAACAGGGAAAATCTTTTTTGGTATTCCTTTTTGGGAACCAGAGGTAGAAAACTCTCTCACCATTAAACGGAAAATCCAACTACCAGAAGATTACCCCGTTAATAATGATGACCAGCCCATGGTCCGCCAACATACAACTCCAGATGGTATTGTCACAGATGTATTTATTCCCCTGATAGTGGATGAAAAATACCTAGGTGTGTTAGCCATCGGCATCAACCCCAACCAAACAGCAGTTATTTCCACTAACTTTACTCGTGATGTCACAATTGCCGTCTTTATTACTATTTGGGTGATGGTGATTTTGGCAGGAGTAATTAATGCTTTAACTATTACTAAACCAATTAAAGAACTACTCGTAGGCGTAAAACAAATAGCCGCAGGAAACTTTAAACAACGGATTGACCTACCACTAGGAGGGGAACTAGGAGAACTTATTTTCAGCTTTAATGAAATGGCAGAACGCCTAGAACGCTATGAAGAACAAAATATTGAGGAACTGACAGCCGAAAAAGCCAAGTTAGAAACCTTGGTTTCCACTATTGCTGATGGTGCGGTATTAATTGATAACAATATGCAGGTAATTTTAGTTAACCCCACAGCCAGACGCATTTTTGCTTGGGAAGGGGTTGATGTCGTTGGTAACAACTTATTACATAACTTACCTCAAAGCGTACAAATAGAAATTACCCGCACCTTATATGAAATGGCAGCAGGAGAATGTGAAAGTGCTGAGTTTCGTATTCCCCTCAAGCAACCCATTAAACGCACAATTCGGATTCTCCTAACTACAGTCCTGAATCTGCAACGAGAAAGTATTAAAGGTATTGCTATTACAGTTCAAGATATCACCCGTGAAGTAGAACTAAATGAAGCTAAAAGCCAATTTATTAGTAATATTTCACACGAACTACGTACACCTCTATTTAACATCAAAACTTATATTGAAACCCTGCATGATTATGGGGAAGACCTGAGTGTAGAAGAACGCAAAGAATTTCTGGCAACTGTTAATCACGAAACTGACAGACTTACCCGCTTAGTTAACGATGTTTTAGATTTATCAAAACTAGAATCCGGTCGCACTTATAATTTTGACGGAGTTGATTTAGCACAGGCATTAGAACAAACCCTGCGTACTTACCAACTCAATGCCAAGGACAAAGGACTAGAACTAATTCAGGAAGTAGCTCCGAATTTACCCTTAGTCATGGGCAATTACGACTTATTATTACAAGTGTTTGGTAACTTAATCGGTAATGCCCTCAAATTCACTCCCGCAGGTGGTAAAGTAGCAATTCGAGCTTACCAGGTAAATCCTCAACCCAATTCTGCCTGTTTGTCTCCTGGTACAGACTTAGTGCAGACAGAAAACTACACCCAGGCAAAACTACCAGAAAATAATCATCGTTCTCAAGTGCGGATTGAAATCAGTGATACAGGAATTGGTATTGCCCCAGAAGACCAACAGGCAATCTTTGACCGCTTTTTTCGAGTAGAAAATCGAGTTCACACCCTGGAAGGTACAGGCTTAGGTCTATCCATTGTCAGAAACATTATGGAAAGACATCACAGTCAAATACATCTAGTTAGTGAAGTCGGTGTTGGTACTACTTTTTGGTTTGATTTGGATGTATTTAGTGGTTAAGGGTGTGGGGTGTAGGGTGTAGGATGTGGGGTGTAGGGTGTAAGGGGTAAAATGACTAAAAACGGATTTTTGGAAATATGACTAATCAATCTACCATCCCAGTTATTGTTAACGGTGCTGCTGGCAAAATGGGACGTGAAGTAATTAAAGCAGTCGCTCAAGCACCTGACTTAACTTTAATGGGCGCTCTCGATACTTCACCTGAACATCAAGACAAGGACGCAGGAGAATTGGCAGGTTTAAGTGAACCCTTGGAAGTGCCAATTACCAATCAATTAGAGCCAATGTTAGGCTATGTAGCAGGGGAGAGACAGCTACAACCAGGGGTAATGGTAGATTTTACCCATCCTGATTCAGTGTATGATAACGTGCGGAGTGCGATCGCCTACGGTATCCGTCCAGTGGTGGGAACTACAGGTTTAAGTCCCCAACAACTCAAAGATTTAGCCGACTTTGCCGAAAAAGCTAGTACAGGTTGTTTAATTATTCCTAACTTTTCCATTGGCATGGTGTTGCTACAACAAGCCGCAGTCACCGCTTCCCAATATTTTGATCATGTAGAAATCATTGAACTACATCACAACCAAAAAGCCGACGCACCCAGTGGTACAGCCATTCAAACAGCGCAGCTATTAGCGGAAATGGGTAAAACCTTTAACCCACCCCAAGTAGAAGAAACTGAAAAGATACCAGGCGCAAGAGGTTCTTTAGCCGATGAAGGCATTAGAATTCATAGTATACGCTTACCTGGACTTATTGCCCATCAGGAAGTAATTTTCGGCGCACCAGGGCAAATCTATACCTTACGCCATGATACAAGCGATCGCTCCTGCTATATGCCCGGAGTCCTATTAGCAATTCGCAAAGTCAACCTGCTAAAGTCGTTAGTATATGGATTAGAAAAAATACTATAGCAGGTGACAGGTGACAGGTGACAGGTGACAGGGGGCAGGGGGCAGGGGG
>NZ_LUFH02000063.1 GCF_001586785.1 Sphaerospermopsis aphanizomenoides BCCUSP55 | reverse complement strand
CCTCCCCATACCCCCAGCCTTCCTGTGGGCGATCGCCTATCATGGAATTGCCCTTTCCTGGATCACCGGCATTCATCCCATGAACTGGCTGGGTGTTCCTTGGTGGCCAAGTTTATTTATTACCCTCTTTTGTTGGTCATTCATCAGCCTGTGGGGAGGAATATTAGTATCCCTGTGGGCATTTTTGATGGTGCGGCTAGACAAGCAAAAACCTTGGTTACGAGTCTTAATTGGTACAGCCTTATGGTGTTGTTTGGAAAGCTTGTGGAGTTCTGGCTCTTTATGGTGGAGTTCTCTTTCCTACACTCAATCTCCGCATAATTTGGTAATTTTGCATTTGGGGCAACTTTCTGGACCGAATACGGTAACGGCGGTTATTGTTGCTGTCAACGGCTTGCTGGCAGAGTCTTGGATATATTCTACCCATATACGCAAAGACGCAAAAGAAGAAAGAAAAGCAAAAACCTCTGCGTTCTCTGCGCCTCTGTGGTTCGTTAATAAATATTCAATCTCAGCCACAACACTATTAATTACCGCTCACGTTTTAGGGTTTATTCTTTATTCTCAACCTTTGAATAATACCCAAAATACAGCTTTAAAAATAGGCATTATACAAGGTAACATTCCCAACCAAATTAAACTACTTCCCCAAGGATTTCGTAAAGCAATTACAGGTTACACTAATGGATATTTGCAGTTAGTAAATCAAGGTGTTGATGGGGTGCTGACTCCTGAAGGTGCGTTACCTATATATGAACGAAATTTTAAAAATACACCCTTATTAGATGCGGTAAAAGAAAAAGGTGTAGTAGTTTGGATTGGTGCTTTTGGAGAAAGGGGAAAAAGCTATACAAATAGTTTATTTGGTGTTAACAGTAAAGGAGAAGTGACCAGTCGGTATGATAAATCAAAACTTGTGCCTTTAGGGGAATTTATTCCTTTTGAGCAAATTTTAGGGGCGGTTGTACAACGTTTATCACCTTTGGATGAACATCAAGTGCATGGGGCAAAAAATCAAGTTTTTGATACTCCCTTTGGGAGAGCAATTGTTGGCATTTGTTACGAATCAGCCTTTTCAAAAATATTCAGATATCAAGCTTTTAATGGTGGGCAATTTATTTTGAGTTCTTCTAATGATGCCCATTATACTGCTGCTATGGCAGATCAACATCATGCTCAGGATATCATGCGAGCAATTGAAACTGATAGATGGGCAGTGAGGGCAACAAATACTGGCTATTCGGCTTTTGTTGATCCACATGGCAGAACTTTATGGAAATCAGGATATAACACTTATGAAACACAAACAAAAACTATTTATCCTCGTCAAACACAGACTTTTTATGTACGTTTTGGGGATTGGTTGATGCCTTTATTGTTAGTTTTGGGGTTTTTGGGGTGGATATGCCGATGATTTTGATCAAGCATTCAGCCATCATCTGTCAACAATAAGGGTGTAGGAAACCCCGTTAATAAAACCTTCAATAATTGACAATTACCTTTTTATTAAAAGAAGAGAATTGAAAAAGCGGAAATTTTTTATTTTTTGTAAAGGGGAGGTTTTAAACGTGGAATCAAACAATTAAATTGTTAATTATCAATTGTTAATTATCAATTAATAATCATTCCTAATGATTCAATTCTCTTTTGGCTTTTGAAAAAATACTATCTGCAAAAAATAATCAGCCTGACAATTGCCATGACAATCTACTTTTATCATACTCGTGATCAATATGCTTGTTTTTCTAACTTTTCATATCACGGATTTATGTTAGATGATTTGTATTGGTTCACCAGCGAACATTACTTTCAAGCACAGAAGTTTATTGGTACGCCTCATCTAGAACAAATTCGCCTTGTTAAAACTCCTAGAGAAGCTGCTAAAATGGGAAGACAAAGAACTCGTCCTCTCCGTCCAGATTGGGAACAAGTGAAAGATGATATCATGCGAAAAGCTGTGTTATGCAAATTTTCCACTCATGTAGATATTAAGGAAATTCTACTTTCCACAGGCGATGAAGAAATAGTGGAAAATTCGCCAATAGATTATTATTGGGGTTGTGGTTCTGACGGTAGTGGTAAAAATATGCTGGGTATTATTTTAATGGAAACAAGAGAAATATTACGACTGAAGTAAATACCAATTCTTTCTGTAATCATTAGCTAAATATCAAGAAGCCAAGAGTGCAGACGCAAACAGAAAAGTTATAAAACATAAAAACAGTTTTTCCATCTTTATGGTTAGATAAATATTGCCTTGAGGGGGCTTATTATTATAAAATAATTTACGTCAATTGTTACTATAGCTGATGCCTAAAATTACCCCTTTTCTCTTTCCTTATGTTTAAGTTGTTAGTCCCAATATTAGGAGTTAAATAATTATGTCTAAATTAGAACGAGTGAAGAAATATTACAAATGGTCATGGGATGTATCCCTAGGTGGAAAATATGACGAGTGGGGTACTAGCACCTACTTTATGGAAATTGACAGCAATTTATATGCCCGCAGACAAATAGAGGTGTATGAAAATGGCAATGTCCTCTTCTATGATAGTAGCCACTGTGCTGATGATTACGGAATGTTATGCGATAAAAAATTAGATGATCCAAATATCGAAGAATTTGAAATTTCTCAGGCAGAATTTGAACAAGTATGGCACAGCAAAACCCCCATTAATAAATGATGGGGGATTGGTAATTAGCAGCAAATATTACCTATAATTAATTGATTACAAACTAGATGCGATACCTGCGGCGCGTGTAGCTATCGCAGCTACCTCTTGTTCCAACAATGAATTCAATAAAGTCCATAAACGCAAATCAGTAAAATCAGGAATTGCCATTAATATACCCTCTTCTTGTAATCTTTCGGGATCATGGGTAGAAGCAATACCAATAGTGGGAATATTTGCAGCAACAGCAGCACGAATACCAGAAGGAGAATCTTCTAAAGCAATGGCTTGTTCGGCTGTAATTCCCAACTTTTGAAGAGCAACTTTGTAGGGTTCTGGGTCAGGTTTACCCGCTATACAATCATCGGCTAAAACAATAGTATGAAAAACGTCTTTGATGGCTAAAACTTCTAACATAAATTCGGCATTTAACCTGGGAGCATTAGTCACTAATGCACGTTTGATTTGATGTTTTTGTGTCCATGCTAACAATTCAGAAAATCCCTCTAAAGGTCGCAAATGGGAAGCACGTTCACGAAAAAGAGCTTCCTTATCATCTGCAAATTTTTCACCTTCTGCCACAGATAATTGCGGTAGAATATCTTTAACAATTTCTGGATTTAATCGTCCACTAATGCGGGATTTGTAGAAAGTTTCATCAATTTCTATGCTGTAACTTAACAGCATTTCTCTCCAAGCTTGGTAGTGTATGGGGTCAGTATTGACAATAGTTCCATCTAGATCAAAGAGAATTGCCGTTAGCATGGTTTTTTGGTAAAATGTAAACAAGTATTAAGTTAATTACCTAGTTTAACGTAAATTGGCAGTTAGAAAACAACGAATAAGGAATAAATTCAGCGTTTTTCCTAATTACAAATTACGCATTAGCAATTGTTTAAACCAATGCCAGCCGCTACAAAATCTTTTCGTGTCGATGACCTCCTAGTGCAGATTTACAACTCTGAAGCAGAAATGGCCAAGGATGTTGCCAAAATCGCACAACATTATTTACAGCAACTTCTTGGGAAACAGGAAACAGTAGCAGTGTTGTTAGCTACTGGAAATTCTCAACTTCTATTTCTTGATGCTTTAATTGCTTTAGGTGGGATAGATTGGTCAAGGGTGAATTTGTTTCATTTAGATGAATATTTAGGAATTAATGCTGACCATCCTGGCAGTTTTCGACATTATTTGCGGGAAAGAGTAGAAAAACGGGTATTGCCAAGGCAATTTCATTATATAGAAGGGGATGCTTTAGAACCTATTGCTGAGTGCGATCGCTACAGCAAATTACTACAAAATCAACCCATTGACCTATGTCTGCTTGGTGTGGGAGAAAATGGACATTTAGCCTTTAACGATCCAGCAGTGGCAGATTTTCAAGACACTGCTAAAGTCAAACTTGTAAAATTAGATCAAGTTAACCGTCAACAACAGGTAAAAACAGGATATTTTTCAAGTTTAGAAACTGTTCCCCAATATGCATTTACTGTAACTATTCCCATGATTTGTGCAGCTAAGAAAATTATCTGTCTAGCACCAGATAAACGCAAAGCCAAAATAGTAAATGAGATATTAAATAGGGATATTAGTACCAATTATCCTGCTTCTATTTTGCGTAGACAACCGCAAGCAAGCTTATGTTTAGATGTACATTCTGCGAGTTTATTATCTGAGAGTAACTTTTAGTAGTCAGCAGTCAAACCATTTGTTTATGTTTTGGCGTGTAAAATGATGTGTGGGGACGGGAAATGGAGGTTTTTAAGGCATCAATTAGGGGAGTTTGGTTTTGATTGGGCATTTTGGGGTAAATGAAGCGTTTATAGCTTCAGGTAAAAATTGGTCAAGTATAGAATATAATTAAGTCATAAACTATATTATGTCCTGATTTAAGTCCTATGCATATTACATCTACGCCAGAAGAAGAAGTAACATTTTTTGATGAAGATGAAGACCAGGAAATTGAGTCAGAATCTAATATCAATCTGCAATCAGAGCTAAAAGAAATTTCCAAAATTGTTGTTTCGGGAAGTGACTGGACAACAGCAACAATACTTGATCAACTTATTCGTGAGAATATATTGCTAAATCCAAGATTTCAAAGAAGAGATGCCTGGGATATAACTCGTAAAAGTAGGTTTATTGAATCACTTATACTTGGATTTCCAGTACCACAAATAGTTTTAGCTGTTAGTCGGGATCAAAAGAGCAAATTCATAGTTCTTGATGGTAAACAAAGATTGTTAACTATTCTTCAGTTTTATGGTAGAAGTGAAACTACAAATAATAATTTCGCATTAAAAAATTTAGAATTTAGGACTGATATGAATGGGTACAAATATGAGGATTTAACAAGTCATTTATTTTTAAGTAGAGAGATTGATAATCTTGATAACCAAACTATTCGTACTATAGTTTTGCGGAATATAAATAGCGAAAATTTCCTTTATAAAATTTTCCTGCGTCTGAATGTACAAAGTACACCTTTATCTGCACAAGAACTTAGACAAGCATTGCATCCTGGTTCGTTTATCAATTTCTTAGATGATCAATCAATTAAAAGTCAGGCTCTTAAAAAAATATTCAAATCACCAAATCCTGATTTTCGGATGCGAGATGTCGAATTATTACTACGCTATGTAGGATTCTATTATTTCCTATCTGAATATCGTGGAAATCTTAAAGCATTTCTTGATATGACTTGTCAAAAACTTAATAAAGATTGGGATAAGATACATGATGATGTTGAAAATGTAGTTAACCAATTTGAAAGAGCAGTACAAACAACCATTGATATATTTGGAGAAAAAAACTTTTCTCGTATGTGGTTAAGCAACGATAAAATATATAGAAGACGCTTTAATAGAGCAATTTTAGATGTGATGGTTTTTTATTTTTCAGATGAAAAAATAAGGCAATCTGCTGAACAAAATAAAGATAAAGTTCAAGAGGCTTTTAAAAAAATATGTTCATCAAACAACAAATTTAGAGAAGGTGTTGAAGGAACAACTAAGAACATTCGTGAAACTTACAATCGTCTTAGATTGTGGGGTGAAAGTCTATTAGAAGTTTTAGACGTAGAGTTTAACTTACCTGAACTCGTTGATAATCGTATTCTTTTCAATGGTTTGAGGTAAATTGTTATCCAAATATGTCAGAATCTTCTACATTTCTTACTTTAAACAGGGAGCTAAATAGGTTAAAAGAGGAATTTATTCCTGAGATTAGCCCGACAGGTTCATATTCTGAGAGTCAGTTATCCAAAACTGCTGCATACAGAGTTTTTGCTCATGCTGAAATTGAGTATTATCTTGAAGAGAGAGCTTGGGAAGTTGTTCAAAATGCCAAGAGTCTTTGGGATACAACAGGTAAGACTACTCGCACTTTAATATGTCTACTTGGGTTCTCTGGTTTAACTATGGATGAACCACCAGATACACTTACACCAAAAAAGGGAAGTAAAACAGTTAAAGAGGAAAAAATCAAGATATCTAAGAAAATAGACTTAGCTTTAGAAAGTTTTAAGAGGATTATTAGTCAAAATCATGGAGTCAAAGAAGATCATATTTTAGCATTACTATTACCAATAGGGATAGATAGTGATGATTTAGATCCTGCTTGGCTTGCTACCATGAATACATTTGGTGAAAACCGAGGTAAGGTAGCTCATAAATCAGCTACATCATACAGAACTTTTCAACCTCCAGATCCAGCAACTGAACTAAAGACGGTCGAGCAAATTATTCAGGGGCTTTCAAACATAGATGAGTTAATAAATAAATTGATGCAATAAAATGTAAAATCTTACTACCTGATAAAATCAAACAACATGAACTTAAAAGATATCAAACCAAAATTATTCTCCATCATCAAATTCATATCCATACCCCTCATCACCAGCGCCATTGGCTTAGAAATATGGAACATCCAAACATTAACAACTAACAACCAACTACCAACTATATTAACCCCTGCCTTAATCCTTGCTCATATTGCACTCTCAGCGCATTTTATCGAAGGAATAATTGCGTCTTTTTACGCATCTGCTCAAAATCACAACCCCATCAAATATGCAATTTATACATTTTTTGTTGGTACAGTTGGTTTATTAGAATTGTGGGAAAATCGTCAGCAATAAAATTTGAGATAACCATTAGGGAAGATGTCAGCCGTTCCAATTATCATCTAGCTTGGGAAAGTCAAATCATGCAAATAGATTTACCATGATTTATCCCTGTGCTATTTCCATACCCGACCCGCAAATACCAACTCCTCAACCTAACCCCCTACCTAGTCCAGAACCTCCACCAGAACCGACCATTCCTCCACCCTTCCCAGAACCAGTACCGGAAACAGTACCAGCACCCATTCCCCAAACAGTACCAAGTCCAATTCCCCAAACCATTCCTAAACCTGTTTAAATTATGCTTATAATTGCAACCAACATCTAGAATTAAACAATGCTAAGAGCCGGAATAGTCGGACTTCCCAACGTCGGAAAATCAACCTTATTTAACGCTGTAGTAGCTAACGCTAAAGCCGAAGCTGCTAACTTTCCTTTCTGCACGATTGAACCGAATGTCGGCGTTGTCGCAGTACCGGATGACCGGTTAAACGTTCTCGCCCAAATTGCCACTTCTAAACAAATAATACCTGCTCGTGTTGAGTTTGTGGATATCGCCGGTTTGGTAAAAGGTGCGAGTCAAGGAGAAGGACTGGGTAATCAATTTTTATCTCACATCCGCGAAGTTGACGCAATAGTTCATGTTGTGCGTTGTTTTGAAAATGATGATATCATTCACGTTGCCGGTTCTGTAGACCCAGCGCGAGATATTGAAATCATTAATTTAGAACTTGGTTTATCAGATTTAGCGCAAATTGAAAGACGCATTGAACGGACTCGTAAACAAGCACGTACCAGCAAAGATGCACAATTTGAAATTACCGTGCTGGAAAAATTAGCTGCGGCTTTAAATGAAGGTAAATCTGTCCGTCAAGTGAGTTTAAATGAAGAAGAAGCCGCAATTATTAAAGGCTTAGGACTACTCACAAATAAACCAATTATCTACGCTGCTAATGTTTCTGAAGATGACTTAGCAACAGGTAATGATTTTGTGGAAAAAGTGCGAGAAGTAGCATCGGGTGAAAATGCCCAAGTTGTGATTGTTTCTGCACAAGTAGAAGCAGAACTGGTAGAATTACCAGAAGAAGATAAAGCTGATTTTCTTGAATCTTTGGGTGTAAAAGAAGGCGGTTTAAAATCTTTAATTCGCGCCACTTACGCCCTGTTAGGTTTGCGGACATATTTCACCTGTGGACCTCAAGAAACCCGCGCTTGGACAATTAATGCGGGAATGTCAGCACCTCAAGCCGCAGGTGTCATTCACTCTGATTTTGAACGAGGTTTTATTCGTGCTGAAACCGTTGCTTATAATGATTTAGTCACACATGGTTCGATGAATGGTGCTAAGGAAAAAGGCTTGGTAAGAAGTGAAGGAAAGGAATACATTGTCCAGGAAGGGGATGTGATGTTATTCCGATTCAATGTGTAGTAAGTAGGTGACAGGTGACAGGTGACAGGTGACAGGTGACAGGTGACAGATTTAAAAGTTTGCTAGTGTCTAATTCTGATTATCTGTTAATGTTCTAAGCACCTTATTTGTTGCTGTAAATAATGTTTTAAACGCAGATGCACGCAGATAGACGCGGATAATACAATTTTGGATTTTGGATTTTAGATTTTGGATTCTAGTTCATCATCTGTCACATTCATTTTGCAAATTGGTATTGTTTATCTGTGTACCCTGCGGGAAGCAAGCTACATCTGCGTTTATTCATCATTCACCTATCATATAAACCGAAGAACCCATATTTTCATCATCTGTCCCTACTATTATTCCTCCTGCTGCACCAGGTATCAGTTCTAAACCTTCGATTTTATGATATTTATCCCGATAAATAGGGAAAAGATTTGGATTTTGTTTCCATTCTATTTTGTTACCATTCAAGCCTAAATATCCAGCTACATAAACAGCAGATTCAAATGGACCATTATCACCACCATCACTAGCGGAGGTAATATAAACAATTCCCGCATGATCTATTTTAATATCAGAAATATGACGAACATTACCACCATGAAATGGTACTTGAAAATTCGCTTCACCTACGTTAGTAATTTGATATTGATTTAAATCAAACTTTCCCCAATAAATTTTAGCTGGGTTGACACCTTCGCCACGATGTCCCCACATAGCAATTAACTGATTATCAATTTTTTGTAAACAGAAAGATTCAAAATTACTATTTTTAGTAATTGTAATTTTCGGTAAATTAAATTCTTTGAAAATAGATATATTTTTGGAATTAGATTCCAATTGAAGATAATAAGCTTTTCCCTCACTATTGACAGCTATAAAATCAAAATTATTGGTATCAGGAATAGATGTTAATGCTTCTAAATCTGTAGGTAATTGAATATTATTTGGTAAATTTAAAGGTAAATATTCAGGTTGATTTTTGCCTCGCAGACTAATAATTGCTAAACGTCCTTGATTTGGTTTTTTATTATCATGGACAATTAAAAAATCCAGTTTATTGCTTTGCTGGTTGATCAACGCCATCCCACTAATACCAAAGGGAATACCACCACGTACAGGTATCCAACTTTGTGCAGAAACTTGTTGAGATATTAATAATAATCCACCCAAAACTACAAGCGTGATTATTAATTTGAAAAATTTCGGCATATTGATTTATCTAAGTAAACCTATCATCATATCAAAATTACGAATTACGAATTACGAATTACGAATTACGAATTATTTTAAGCAATACTCCCCCTCTTCCTCGCTTCTTTATAGGAAGTTCCGACATTTTTTATACCAGCTTTAATCATTTCTCGTTCCAAAAGTGCAAAGAAATGGTTTTTATCACCACCTCTAACTACAGCTTGATTATGCGCCTCCGCAATTGCCACAGGATAGCCGTATCCTTTCTGCACTTGTGCTAACATTAAACCTAATGCTTCGTCAAACATAGTAGAATTTTCTGCTACCCAAGCCGGAACTTCAATCCGGGCAATTTCCGTACCAACATGAACATAACAAAAATAAATTGTCTGGTCTTCATACAGTTCTAAAATGCGGTTATTACTACGCCATAAGGGTCCCCGTTGTCCAGGTTTTAGCTGGGTTGTCCATAAAGTTGTATCTCGCAATGTCTCAAATTTTTTACACGGTACATATTCTAGTTGATTAGGGCAATAAGTAATACAATCGGGAACTGAATGAGGACAAGCTAATAACCGTAAAAAGTTCATTGCTTCGATATTACGGGCGGCGCTAAGATAACCCATGATGGGAATTTGTGCTTTTCGTAACTGCTGCCAAGCTTCAAGGATAGGGGGTAAGATGCGATCGCGTGCATCCATCGGTAATTGGTCTAAAAACCAGTATATTAATGAACCATCGACCATCGCTAAAGCTGGGGCTTCGGTTTTAGCACTACAAGCTAATTCTGCTAACACGATAATTTCGGAAGCAGTACGGCGATAACCCATCCATTCCTCAGTTCTAATCCCCCACTGACGAGATATATACAAATCTTCAGGACGATAAAAAACCTCCGGTAAACTATCTAAAAGCGGGTGGAGATTTTGACCATAATGTAAAACTACTCTACCAATATTCAATAAGTAACAATACGCAATTTCATGATGATTAGGGGCAATTTGTGAACCATCGGTAGCAATGATAGTATGAACTTTAGGAGGAACGGGAATATCAATACGAGTTTGTAAAGGTTCAATGGGTGTAGCAATAGCAAAAAGAATGCGATCGCGCCATTTTTCTTGAGTTGCAATTAACTCCTGTTGACACTCAAACGCTTGTTTTAAACTTTCCTGTGCTAACTCCAAACGCTGACGACTCGCAGCAGCTTCTAAAGTCAAATGTTGACTTAAACCCTGCATTTGTCGCGCTAGTTTTCTTAAATCAAGCATAAAGTATTAGTAATTGGTAATTGGTAACTGGTAATTTAAACAACTCACCACTGACATTGGATTAATGAAATACCAGTCATAGATAATTGGTATTGTGGATAACTCACCACTGATGCACAAATTAGTTTATGCTGTAAATAGTGAAAGATTAAGAAATATTAAAATCTATTTCCAGTGTACCCATGCAATGTATTGTCAACCGACGCGCTCAGTTTTCGGCAAGTCACCGATATTGGTTGCCTGAACTAAGTGAAACCGAGAATGTGGAAAAATTTGGTCTTTGCTCGAAATTTCCCGGACACGGACACAACTATGTTTTATTTATCTCCCTCGCTGGGAAACTAGATGAGTATGGCATGGTGTTAAACCTGTCTGATGTCAAACAAGTGATCAAACGGGAAATTACTGGTCAATTAGATTTTTCTTATCTTAATGATGTATGGGCAGAATTTCAACAAACTCTCCCCACTACAGAAAACATGGCACGGGTGATCTGGCAACGTCTAGCACCCCACTTACCTTTGGTTCGCGTGCAGTTATTTGAAAATCCTGAACTTTGGGCAGATTATATGGGTAACGGAATGGAAGCTTATCTCAACATTAGCACTCACTTTAGCGCCGCTCACAGGTTAGCACACCCTGACTTGAGTTTGCAAGAAAATACTGAGATTTACGGTAAGTGCGCTCGTGTCAATGGACACGGACATAATTATCACTTAGAAGTTACCGTGAAAGGTGAGATTGACCCCCGCACAGGGATGATAATTGATTTAGGTGCTTTAAATCAAGTAATCACAGATTATGTAGTTGAACCATTCGATCATACCTTTTTAAACAAAGATATTCCTTTCTTTACCAAGGTTGTGCCAACTGCGGAAAACATCGCACTTTATATTAGTAATACTTTGCGATCACCTATTCAAGAATTAGGAGCAGAACTTTACAAAGTCAAACTAATTGAAAGCCCCAATAACTCCTGTGAAATCTACGCCGCTGACCTAGAATCAACATCTGTCAGTACAGTACAGAATCAACCTGTTTTGGCAACAGTTTAGAATATTAATATTACTCGTTCCCAGTCTCTGACTGGGAATGCCATTAGAGAGACTCTGACTCTGCTATCACCTGCCATCTGCGAAAGGAACTCCAGAAATTAAATTATCCAATTTCTGCATCTAGTGACGACTATTCAGATTATTCTCCCCCTGCTTCCCCTGCTTCCCCTGCTTACTCAACGACTGGATATTTTTTTATTTGGAAGTCCCTAATCTTGTGTACTAAAAGAATTTACTCACTATACATTGGAATCCCGGTAATAAAGGACTAGTTAATTCATCTTCACTATATAAAGTTGCCACTAATTTTAAACCAGCTTGTTGACGACGATAAACTTCAACTTTTTTAGCATTAAAATCACAAATCCAATATTCTTGAACACCTTGCACCGAGTAAAGTTTCAGTTTAGCTTCTCTATCGCGCTGTTCGTTTTTTTCTCCTGGAGATAACACCTCAACCACTAATTCTGGTGCGTCGGTGAAATGTCCAGCTTCATCTAATAAAAGTTCTAAAGATTCATTACTAGCCCAGACTACATCAGGAATCACATTATCAGCATCCGAGAAAATAATTCCTGGTGCAACAGCCACCTTGCCTAAACCAGTTTCATCTGACCAATTACCGATAAATCTAGCTATATTAGCACAGCTAAACTGATGATTCCAATGAGGTGATCTTGTCACAAATAACTCTCCATCAATAATCTCATAGCGATTTTTGTTATCACCAGCAAATAACGCTAAATCAGAAGTAGTCCAACGGACTGAAGTTGCTTGCATAACCATCTCCTAGTATTTAGCTAACCTAAAAAAACTCCGACGAATGGCTAAATATCTTAAATAGCGATAAATTAACCAAGCTAAAATTCCTAAACAAAGATTTAGTAATATTTGTCCTATTATAAACCAAAAAATATCCGGCTTAAACCAATACTCCATCCGTAAAGGGCTAACTTTTCTCACCAATATCAATAACCCTAAGATAGCATTACCGCCAAGTATCAGACTCAGCAATATTAAACCCCTTTGCCAATAACGGTCTAGAGTTGTATTACCAGAAATTAAAATCAGATGACGTTTACCCTTTAACCTTCTTAAAAATTGTTCTAACCGCCAAAACATCCACAACAAAAACGGAAATAAACCATAACCAAGAAAATGTATGGGACGTGGAAAACCCCAAGCACTAGATAAAGTATTTACTAAAGCATGAGAACAGACAGAATTTAACCAACTAATAAAAATCAAATTTCTGTCTTTATGCAAGCGTCTACTAGAAGCAATATATATTCCTAGAGCATATCCCCAAGGGACAGAGAACATAGCATGAACTGGTGTACCAATAATCCGTTCTAAAGGTAATGCTGTACCATGAAATAAATAAATCCAATTTTCTTCTGCTGTGAATCCTAAAGCTACTGTTATGGTAAACAGAAAAACTGTAGTAGCACGTAAATTATAAATACGTTGGAGAAAAAATAACGGAATAAAAACTCCTAAAAACTTACAACCTTCTTCAATAGGAGCTATTATCAATAGTTGCCTCAAAGCCGCACCAAGAAAAAAACGCTGTATCTCTTGCCAGTGTACAAACCACTCCAAACCTAGAGCGACAAAACCCGATACAGCGCCAACAATGAAGAAAATAAATAAACGTAATAAAGAAGGGGCAGCAGGAGTGCGGCGGTAATAAAACAGCAGCAACAATAGAGGTGGTAAAACTGCCCACAGCAGGATGAAGATATTAGCCACTCACCTGAGCAATGATAGTGCGATGACGAGGACTGTTACTAGTGATGCTAGGAGTTTGGAAACCTGCCTCCACAAAAGCTTGCTCAATATCTAAAGTGAAATATTCATCTAAATAAGGTTCTGTACTTTTGAGTAAAGTCAAAATATATTTAGGCATTTGCTTGTAAATTGGTGATTTAGGATTCATGTCCATAATTGCTAAATGCCCACCTGGACGTAAAACACGCCTTGCTTCAGCAAAAATCTGGCGCGTTGCTGACTGAGGTAACTCATGACACATCAAAAAAATAGAAACTAAATCAAAAGAAGCATTTGGCATACCTGTAGATTCAGCCGCAGCATGAACCCAATTAATTTTAGTTTGACATTGTTGATTACGATAATTAGCAACAGCTAGGAAATAGGGAGATAAATCTAAACCTGTAATTTTGGCTTCGGGGTAAACTTCCTGGAGAGCAAAGGTACTCATCCCCACACTACAGCCCAAATCTAAAATATCTTGCGGTGGTTGGGAAATAGAACTTTTGACAATATTATGGTAGCTTTGGCGCAGTTTGGCATCACCTTGAGCTTCAAAATCTTGCCAAATTTTAGCGTGGACAGCATGAGCAGCAGACTCTACTTCAAAAGCAGCTTGCCAACTCAGATTTCCAGTTTCATAAGCATGGAATGAGGTAACGTAATAATCTGGGTATGTTAGTTGAGGGTTTTGTACTTGCGCTAAATCAGTAGTCCAGTCACGCCCTTGCAGCCGGTCTACCTCTTTAGTCCAACACACACCAATTTTTTCCGCCCGTTTAATCATCATTTGTCTGGCTTGGTGTTTAGCCAGGTTCGCTAAAGGTTTGATGGCCAAAATACCATTTACCATCCGAGAAGGTAAGTCAGGAGAACTTTTGAGAGTAGTAGTCATAGTGTCGTTGCCTTGAACAGCCTTTTTTACTTATGACATATCTACTGGAGTTGAGTCTACAGGAAGGAGGCAGTTGAGTACCGAGTGCTGAGTTCCGAGTGCTGAGTAAGAATTTGCTTCCCCTGCTTCCCCTGCTTCCCTGCCTCTTCTTCCTCCACACCCTACACCCTACACCCTACACCCTTATTTACCTGTACTTGGTTTTAAAGCTAACAACATTTCCATTTGACTGGTAGATTTATCAGGGCTATTGACAGTCACACCTACACCACGAATGGAAGCAAGGATCGCACTAGCATCAGGGGGAAGAGGTTGACCTTGTGTAGCTAAACGAGTAATCAAAGAGGAGGTGTTTTCTATATCTAAGTAGAAATAATCACCATTTGGTTTTTGTAAAGAACTCGTTACGGCTTTAAATGTGTCTGTGTTATCGAGAGATTGACCTTTTTTGTCTGCTAGGGGTTCAGCTACTGGCCCACCAATTGCTAGAAATACGGTATCTTGATCTAGCCAACCATGTGCAACTAAAGCACCTTGTTGGGGAATTTGCCATTCTGTGATGTTTTTACCACCAATGCTTCTTTTGGTGATGTTAAGTGATTGCTTCTTGGCTAGGTCATCTAGTTTAGTGAAGGTGGCTTCCGCTGTTTTGCGATCGCTGGTGTCAAATACCAATGCTCCCCCAAAACCAACATTGGCTAACCAACCTTGGCTGGATTTTACTGCCCCAAAAGCAAATTCCTGATCCATCCAACCTAAAATATCTTTGTCTAAATCCAGATTGACAGCTTGTTTGATTTGTACCCGTGCTTGTTCTACTCCTTGCTTGAGTTCTGGATAATCTTTTGACTGTTCTAGGAAAGTTTGCCAACTACGATTAATATTCTGTCCAGTGACTAAAGCAAAAGTATCGCTGGGAAATTGTCCAACTATTTTCGCGGGAGTGGTTTGATACTGAAATTTGCTCAATTGCGGATCTAAGTTTACTACTGCTTTTAACCTCACTCCAGCATCATCCACACCCACAGCCGCTACCATTGATTTGACCTGTTTGAGTTGCGCTAAAGTTTGTGGGGGTAATGGTCTAGCTTGGGGATTGAAAGCTGTTAATTGTTGTGCCATGTTGGCGTAATCAGGCACATAAATTTGAGCAAGACTATTTTTAACATCCACTCCTTTAGCTAAAATACTACTTGCACCTTCCTTACTAGCAAAAGATGGCTCACCTTTATAGGTATCAATAGCTTTTTCTACAGCTTGTTTTTCTGGTGCTAACAGCAAATGAGTATTATTTAAAACAGCTACATAAGTTGATTTACCTTTGTTATTACTAGCGATAATTTTCTGACCTTTGTATTCTGATTCCTGAATTTGGACGTTTTTTTGTTCCTTTAATTTGTTAGCAAAATTTAAGGCATTTAGTTTATCTTTTATACCTACTACTAGCAAAACATTTGGCTCTGGTGGTGCTGGGATTGGTGGCTTTGATGGATCAGGTACAGCAGAATTTGGTGGTAGTACAGCAATCATGACTCCACCAATCCAAGGTTTTATATCTGTTTCATAAGCCATATTGCTATCACTTAATAGCCCTTTGTTGATATCCTGTAGACCTTTAGCTACTAACTGTTGTGCTTGTGGAGTTCCAAACTGCTGCAACTTATTCCAAGATTGGGAATCGGTGTTAATATAAGTTGCCATCAAGGCATTCGCTGGTATGACTTTAGCACTACCCAGAGGAGTAGAACTATCTCCAGAGGGGACTTTGAAATACACATAAGCAGCTATCCCACCTGCGACGACTATAGCAGCACCAATAGCAGGAACTAAAAATTTTGATTTACTTTCAGGCATTGTTATTATCCTCTTTTGAGCAAATTATTATCAAGGAGTTAGTACAGAAATAGCCAGATTTGGGAATTTTTAGCACAAATTTACACTAATTTAGCGGTTTTTACTGATATGATTAGTATTTCTACACACTAATAGTTTCTAGTGACTCTAAAATAGACTTCACTAGATAGAGGAGTAAATCCGTAAATGGTATCTTAAATTGAGATCCAAAGAAATAGTCAAATTCTCAGCCGCAAGTTATTCTAAGCTAGAAGAATAATTGCTGGTATTTGTACTCAATGGAAATCTTTTGCCTAACGGCACGCTACGCAAACACGGTGTGGTAGAAAAGACTCTTGTGTTAATCATGCAAAAGTGCAAAATATCAAATGATGTGAAGATTTGGAGACTGGGTAGCAAAATGAAAAAACAGAGTTAAATAATTTCATCCCTGAAAAATCCTGATCAAATAACCTTTTTGATTGGGGATAGGCATCTGCGAACGCTATTTTTGTGAAAATGTCAGGATTACAAGGTCAGTAATAATCAATGTCGCATTTTTATTTGGATACAGAGAATAACGGACACAAATCTTTTGAGTTACCAGGGGCTAAACCACACTATAACCCCGATAGGCCAGGACAGGTAGAACATATTTTTCTTGACCTGACTTTGGATATCTCTAACCAAAGTTACTATGGAAATTGTAGCATCAGGTTATTGCCAATCCGTAATAATATTGATAAGTTGACGTTAGATGCTGTCAACCTAAATATCAAATCTGTGCAAGTAGACGAAGTAGAGCAGATATTTGAATATGACGGAGAACAACTCTCAATTATACTTTCTCAACCAACAAAAATCGGTAATAGGTTATTAATAGCGATCGCCTACTCCGTCGAAAAACCCCAACGTGGTATTTATTTCATTCAGCCAGACAAACACTACCCCCACAAACCCACCCAAGTCTGGACACAAGGAGAAGACGAAGACTCCCGCTTTTGGTTTCCCTGCTTTGACTACCCAGGCCAGTTGTCAACATCAGAAATTCGTGTCCGTGTTCCCAAACCTCTAGTTGCCATTTCCAACGGTGAACTAATTGATACCCAAGACTTGAGAAATGAAAAAATTTACCATTGGTCGCAGCAGCAAGTTCATCCAACCTACTTAATGACTTTAGCAGTAGGTGACTTTGCAGAAATTAAAGATGAATGGCAAGGTAAACCTGTCACTTACTACGTAGAAAAGGGACGAGAAGCAGATGCTAAACTCAGCATGAGCAAAACGCCCCGCATGATTGAATTTTTGAGCCAAAAGTATGGTTATCCCTATCCTTTCCCCAAATATGCCCAAGTTTGCGTAGATGACTTCATATTTGGGGGGATGGAAAATACTTCCACCACTCTACTCACAGATCGATGTTTGTTAGATGAACGCGCATCAATAGATAACCGCAACACCGAAAGTTTAGTCGTTCATGAACTAGCACACCAATGGTTTGGTGATTTGTTGGTGATAAAACATTGGTCTCATGCTTGGATTAAGGAAGGAATGGCTTCCTATTCTGAAGTGATGTGGACAGAACACGAATATGGGGATCAGGAAGCAGCTTATTATCGCTTATTAGAAGCTCGTAGTTACTTGAGCGAAGACAGCACCCGCTACCGTCGGCCAATGGTAACTCACGTTTACCGAGAAGCCATAGAACTTTACGATCGCCACATCTATGAAAAAGGATCTTGTGTTTATCACATGATTCGTACAGAATTAGGCGATGAATTATTTTGGCCAGCTATTCAAACATTTGTCCAAGATCATGCCCATCAAACTGTAGAAACTGTAGATTTACTCCGGTCAATTGAAAAAGCCACAGGACGTAATCTTACTTTCCTATTTGACCAGTATGTATATCGTGGTGGTCATCCTGATTTCAAAGTTGCTTACTCCTGGGATGGAGATGCTAAATTAGCCAAGGTGACAGTAACTCAAACCCAAGTCAACGGAGATAACAAGGATTTATTTGATTTAAAAATCCCTATCGGCTTTGGTTACATCAACCAAAAATCACCATTGACAACTTTTACTGTCCGAGTAAATGAAAAAGAACAAAGTTTCTATTTCCCATTAACAGAAAAACCAGATTTTATTAGTTTTGATGTCGGTAATAATTATCTAAAAACAGTAACTTTGGAATACCCAATCCCAGAGTTAAAAGCCCAATTAGAATTTGACCCTAACCCTGTTTCTCGCATTTATGCAGCGGAAGCTTTAGCAAAAAAAGGTGGGTTAGAAGTTATCAAAATTCTGTCCGCAGCACTGAAAAATGATCCCTTCTGGGGTGTGCGTGTAGAAGTAGCCAAACAATTATCAGAAATTCAGTTAGATCAAGCCTTTGATGGTTTACTAGCTGGGTTGCAAGATCCGAGTCCCTTTGTCCGCAAATCAGTGGTTAGTTCCTTATCGGCAATTAAAACTCACGCTAGTTATAAAGCTGTCAAAACTGTAGTCCAGGATTGTGATTCTAGTTATAATGTAGAGGCTGCTGCTTGTCGGACTCTTGGTGCTATTTCTGCTGCCAATTTGGCAGAAAAACCTCATGCAGAAAAAGCAATTAAATTGCTCAAATCAGTGTTAGAAGAAAGAGCAGGTTGGAATGAGGTAGTACGCAGTGGGGCTATTTCTGGTTTAGCTGAATTCAAAACCTCAGAAGATGCTTTAAATTTGCTATTGGAATACACTAAAATCGGTGTTTCTCAACCACTACGACTGTCTGCTATTCGCGCTTTAGGCAAAATTTCTGTAGGTCAAACTCCCACTAATTTAGAACGGATTTTAGACAGATTAGCAGAAATAGCTAAAGAAGCATTCTTTTTAACCCAAGTTGCAGTAGTCACCGCATTGGGACAAATGGAAACACCTAAAGCTATCGGGATTTTGCAATCTTTAGCCAATCAAACAGCAGATGGGCGTGTACGTCGTTATGCTGAAGAAGAAATTACCAAAGTCCAGAAAAATATTGGACCTGAAAAAACTTTGCGTCAATTACGTGAAGAAGTTAACCAACTCAAACAACAAAATCAGGAACTAAAAAGCCGGTTGGAAAATTTGGAGGCAAAAACAAAGTAGTGATTTGGGGTGTAGGGTAATACAATTGATAATTGATAATTGACAATTGATAATTGTTTTATTCAAGAAAAAAATTCCTATTTTTCAATCCTCTCCCTTCAACGGAGAGGTAATTGACAATTTACCATTGTCAATTGTCAATTGTTTACTCATGTTGCAAAAACTCCATTTTGGGTAACAAAGGATCATTCACCATTCCCACACCAGCAAAACCCCAACGTTTCAGCAAACCTCCCACCTGTGAACCAGGAATAGATTCTACTGTCAAACGATTAGCTAAATCACCAGCATGAGTATTCAAATAACTCAAAGCATCAAAATCTTCTTTAAACAATAATAAGTATCCCGATTTTTTATCATCAACTCGCGCAGTGAGATACTTACCATCCGTTCTTGACCGAATAAGATAATAAACTTCAGAAAGCATAGGTAATTCGTAATTCGTAATTCGTAATTCGTAATAGCGCATCTGGCAGACTACGCCAAAATTCGTAATTTGATTTGTAATAGTTCCCTGTTCCCTCTTTCCTGTTTCCTATTCCCTATTCCTAATTCAAATCTTCTAATTTAATTCTTGGATCGGCAAATTTTAACAATAAATCAGCAATTAAGTTACCAAGAATTAATAGCACAGCACTCATTACCAAGCTGGCCATGACTAAATATTGGTCTTTTGCTAACACTGCTTGTAAAGTCAACTTCCCTAAACCAGGCCAGTTGAAGAAGTTTTCTGTAATAAACGCACCACTTAATAAACCCGCTAACTCAAAACCTAACAAAGTAATTAAAGGATTGATAGCATTTCGCAAAGCATGAACATAAATTACCCTATCTTCTGGTAATCCTTTAGCACGGGCAGTTTGAATATAATCTTGACGCAAAACATCCAATAATTGACCCCGCATGATTCTTTGTAAACCAGCAAAACTGGTAATGCTTAAAGCAATTAAAGGTAAAATCATGTGCCAAGCGATATCTAATATTTGACCCAACCATGTGAGTTCCGCGTGATCAATGCTAGTCTTATTACCTACGGGAAAGAGTGGAGCAGTGATTTGGGCAAAGAAGAGCAAAAATAGGGCAGTGATAAAACTAGGAAAACCCTGTCCAGCATAACTCACAACCTGTAAAATCTTGTCTGTAGCTCGATTTTGTTTAACAGCAGCGAGAATACCTAAAGGAATAGCGATCGCCCAGGTTGTAATTAAAGAAGCGATCGCCAACAACAAAGTATCTTTTACTCTTTCCCATATCAGCGACGCTACAGAACGTTGATAAACAAAACTTGTACCAAAATCACCTTTAGTAATAATTTGTTTCAACCAAAACCCAAACTGTTCTGGCCAAGACTTATCTAAACCAAATTGTCTGCGTATTTCCTCAATCCGTTCTGGCGAAATTTTCGGGTTTTGTCGGAGCGTATCTACATAATCCCCCGGAGACCACTTCATAATAAAAAACGACAAAGCAGATGCCAGAAAAATCGTCAACAGCGCCTGCAATAGCCGTTTAACTATATAAAGGAAAGTCTCATCAGTTACCAGCTTAATTAGCCAGTCTCGACCTGTCTCCAAGGAAATTTTTGTATTTGTCATTGGTCAGTTGTCAATTGTCAGTTTCTTCTCTGTTTACTGTCACCTGTCACCTGTCACCTGTCACCTGTCACCTGTCACCTGTCACCTGTCACCTGTCACCTGTCACCTGTCACCTGTCACCTGTCACCTAATACTCAACTAGGGAAATTATCGGCACATCTGGCAAATGTTTCCGTCCCTGCAAATCCCGTAGCTCGATAATAAATCCAAATCCCACAAGTTCACAACCAATCTGCTGTACCAACTTAGCCGTCGCACTGGCTGTTCCACCTGTAGCAATCAAATCATCTACAATTAAAACCTTGCTATCTGGATTTAAAGCATCCTGATGCACTTCCAAGCTATCTGTACCATACTCTAGTTCATAATTAATCCTGTGAACCGCTGCTGGTAGCTTTCCTTTTTTGCGGACGGGAATAAAACCAGAGCCTAATTTATAAGCCAGAGGTGCGCCAAAAATAAACCCTCGTGACTCCATGCCCACAACACAATCAACCTGCATTTCTAATTCCAAGCATTTTTGTGCTAAAAAGTCAATAGTGTAGCGTAAACCATCAGGATCACGCAGCAAGGTGGTAATATCCCGAAATAAAATTCCAGGCTTAGGAAAATCTGGTATGTCACGAATTAAAGATTTTAAATCCATATTGGTCAGTTGTAAGTAGTCAGTAGTCAGTAGCTAGTAGTCATGATGCAAGCGGCAATAGGCAACAGGAATCTTTGCCAATCACCAGTTATCAGTCCCCAATTACCTGAAAAATCCTACACTATAATGTCATCCTCCGGAGATTCTTGCTCTATGCTTCGTTCATGATTGACAATAAATGAGAATTTAACTCAAGCTAGATATGTATCTCCACCATTAACATAGGTAAGTAAATAGGTGAAATAATGTTTAAAACTTTCATTACAGTATAGAGAAATCTTTGAATAACGAGAGTAAGTATTGTATATATTGGGATGCTTATACCACCAGAAGCCTAGGTTCTGGTTTGTCTATCTAACCCAAGTTGCTAGTTACAAAAAGTAAGGGTGTAGAGGAGCAGGGGAGCAGGGGAGCAGGGGAAAAATTACTTCTTCCTTCTTTCTTCTTCTTCCTGAACTACTGATAGCGCAGCGTGGCGTAAGCCATACTACTGATAGCGTATCGAAGACAGCGAAAGCTCCGCTAACGCGCAGCGTGCCGTAGGCATAGCGTGGCGTAAGCCATACTCCTAACATAACCAGCAACTTGAGTTATTCATCTTAAATTTTCTTTCACTCAGTTTGTTGGAATAGTACAAGGTATTTTAGAGAATGAATGTTTCCGCGAGTTTAACCCCGTTTGATTCTCCAACTCCTGAGGCCATGCCCATGATTCTGGACACTTTACCAGATCCAGCGATCGCCGGACAGGGATGCCCCCGCAAAACCACATTGCAGATCGACCTGATGTTACTGGCAATTGAAGCCTTAGAACTTGGAGGTTCTGAAGCCATTCTGGCTTTTGCCCAAGAGTTAGACCTGACCAAAATTATTAAAAATCGGGTAAATTTATGGCGAATGCGTGCTGCCAATCCCTTGCGAAGAGCGCATAGTCGCCGCCCCCTAAGCGTCCTCGAAGCCAAAGCTTTAGTAGTCATTGCCTGTTACATAGCACGACGTTTAACAGTTGTCATCCGTCAGCTACTGGTAATATATCAGCAGTTGTCTGAAAAACAGATTCCACTAGAACAAAATTTACGTCTGGCTAATTACTTAGAAAGGTTTAGAGCGCATTTTAAAAGCCGGATGAACCCTAGACGTTCTGGTTTACTCACCTTAAACTCTGATGAAAAATTAGATGAACTGGCTATAGATTTATTAGGAAAATTACTATTCTGTACCGGTACAGCTGGAATGCAGCGTTTCTGGATTTCTCTTTTTGACGGTGAAGTAGAATGAATATTCAACGTAAGTACAGTTTACCTAATTGCACGCTGCTCTTAGAAGGGTTAAGTGATGTTACTATATCTGCCCAGTTTCAAGAACTGCGCCCGGAACTATCTATATTGGTAAATGCTGAATGCTATTTATCTAGTTATAGTCAGCCCATAGCTGGAGGGCGAGAATTTTTTGAAAGCTTAGTTAGGGCTGTAAGTGCCTATGCCCAAGAATTTTTAAGTAATGTACCCAATCCTCAAGCACACAATCGTGAATCAGAGTTAGTAGAATTACAAAAAATTGACACTAACCGTCACAAGTTAATTGTACATTCAGAAATTCCGGCTGGAGGTTTAGAATCCCCACCAAAGGAAGTTAAACAGCCAACTATTCAAATTGATTTAAACACGGTGCAGTTGTTTGATTTAGTGGAAGCTGTAGATCAATTTTTTGCTGACACCCAAACATTGCCAGAACTATCACTCGAACTACAACCTGTCACCAGACGCTACGGTGGTGCTAGTCAAGCAGTTTTCAAACAGGCTGTACCCGCAACTGTGGGAATATCCAGTTTAGCAGCCGCAGCAGTCGTCTTTAGCTTAATTCCCGCTCCTCAAGTACGGCCACCAGAACCGAAACCAGAGGAACAGTCTAGCACAGCAATACCCACAGCTTCACCGACACCAACAGTTGAAGCAACACCAACTGCATCACCCCTAGCCTCACCGGCACCAACTACATCACCAACAGCTTTAGCCACACCAATTATTAAAGATTTAGAAGCACTACTGGCTTCAGTTCCCGAAATCACTGATCCCTCTCAGCTACGTGCATTAAATCGCCAAGTTTATAACCAAATTCATCCAGAATGGGGTAATCGCTCTGAATTCACAGAAGATTTAATCTATCGGTTAGGTGTGGCTGCTGATGGGAGCATAATTGGTTACAAGGCAGTTAACAAAGGTGCTAATGAAGCAATAGACAAAACCCCACTGCCAAAACTTTTATATAATCCTGCCAACCGCAATATTACCAACGAACCCATTGCTCAATTCCGAGTAGTATTTACTAAAAAAGGTGTATTGGAAGTCAGTCCTTGGTTGGGATATGTGAAAACACCAGAAGTAGTCGGCGAAAAAATCACCGATTCCAGTACAGTCAAAGATCTAAACCAAAAACTGTATAACACAATTCGCCAAAACTGGAGTGTGACACCCACGTTTACCAAAGAGTTGAAATATCGTGTGGCAGTCAACAAAGGTGGTATCATTGCTGACTATGAACCACTTAACCAGGTAGCTTTTGACTTCTTTCGGGAAACACCTTTGCCGCAGATGTTCCAATCTGTTTACGGATCAAACCTAGCTGCTCCCAACAACAAAGAAGCTCTCGCTCACTTCCAAGTAGTCTTTAAACCTGACGGTACACTGGAAGTCAATCCTTGGGAGGGATATAGGTAACTAGGGTGTGGGGTGTAGGGTGTAGGGTGTAGGGAAGAAGAGGAAAAACAGGGAGAGAAACGGGATGATCTTTCTTCTGCCTCCTGCCTTCTGCCTCCTGCCTCCTGCCTCCAATTTATTTAGCGATTTTCCGCATATAGTTTCCCCATAACTGGGCAGCTTGGGCGCTGCTACCGGATGTGGGGGAATTATTGTCATTCCCTAGCCAAATACCTGTTACAAGCTGCCGACTGGGAATAAAACCTATAAACCACAAATCTACGTTTTTATCAGTTGTACCTGTTTTACCCGCTTCTCCCAATCCAATGGATGCACTACGACCAGTACCCCTGGAAACTACTCCCTGCATTAAATCAATCATTTCATTGGCAACTTCAGGCTTGAGAACTCGTTTATTGCCATCTGGGTCTTGGTCAAAGGAGTATATAACTCGGCAGGTTTTTAGGTCTTTGCGATCTTCACAATCACTGCTGTCTAAAATCCTGCTAATAGCATGGGGTGGATTCCATACACCACGATTACTAATAGCACCAAAAGCACCCGTCATTTCTAGAACATTGACTACGCTTTGACCTAAAACTAAGCCAGGAACAGGATCAAGTGTGGATTTAACCCCCAAACGCTGGGCCATCTCCACGACTTTATTTAATCCCACTTCTCTGGCAACTCTTAAGGCAATGGGGTTTTCAGATAGTGCTAAACCAGTGGCTATATCTAAACTACCACCCCCACCAGAGCGACAGGGTTTGTAAGTAAAGCCTTGCCAAGTGAAAGGAGCGCAAGAATAACCTCTTGATGGTGATATTCCTTGTTCAATAGCGGCAGTGTAAGCAAAAATTTTGAAGGTAGAACCTGGTTGTCTTTGAGCTTGTACAGCTCGGTTAAACTGACTTTTTTTATAATCAGTCCCTCCTACCATTGCCAGGATGCCTCCAGTTCTAGAATCTAATGTTACTAGAGATCCTTGAGAAAACCGAAAACTTGAACCTGCATTACTAACTGAATTTTTGAGTGCTGATTCCGCTTGGGCTTGAATTGCTGGATCTAACTGGGTTTCAATAATGTAGTTACCCTCTCTTGCTGCTCCCTCCCCCAAAATTGCTTCCAGTTCCTGAAAAACGTAATTATAAAAGTAAGGGGCAATTGTCTGGGCTTGTCTTTCGCAAACCTTGGGACTAACTTGGACAGTGGAACGTCTGGCTCTATTAGCATCTTCTTGGCTAATTTTGCCCATTTCCAACATCCGCTTAATAACACGATTGCGGTAATCTGCTGCTCCTAATTTCTTGGGTCCATCCCCACAAAAATCGAAGGCGTTGGGAGCAGGTAAAATTCCTACTAAGGTTGCTGCTTCTGAGAGAGTTAATTCTTTGGCTGACTTTTCAAAGTAATATTTAGCCGCATCTTCAAAACCGGAAGTGTCCCCACCTAAAAATACTCGATTTAAGTAAGTCAGTAAGATTTCATCTTTGCTATAGAAGGTTTCTAATTTCAGTGAAACAACTGCTTCACGCACTTTCCGTCCCAGAGAATCTTGTCTACCTACATATTCACGGAATAAACTGCGGGCCACTTGCTGAGTAACTGTACTAGCTCCTTGCTGGACATCTCCTGTGCGGCTATTAATTAATACGGCTCGCAAAATTCCTAACGGGTCAACTCCAAAGTGCCAATAATAACGACTATCTTCGGAAGCAACTACAGCCGCAGGTAGGTAGGGTCCAAAGTCTGACAACTGTTTTAGGTCTACGTGAGCGATGTTTCGGGGTTCTCGTAGGGGAGTAGAGCCATCACGGGCGTAAACGACCACAGGGGCCCGTGTGGCTGTGGGTAGAGGTCTAACGGAAAATTTTGTCCATTCTAGACCAATTGCTAGGGCAAATAGGGCGCTGATACTACCAACGCCATAAAATCCCCAAGTTGCTGCTTTAATGTACCAAGGCGGTGGATCAAAATATTGCAATCGGACAGAAGCGGCTAGTTCTGGTGGTCCCAAGGTGAAAACATCACCATGACGCAGTTCTAGAGAAGTGACTCGTCGCTTGCCTAAATAAATGCCATTGGTAGAATTTTCATCTTTGATAGTAAAAATGGGAGTCCGTTGACTAGAATCCCGTGACAGAGAAAGATGAATTTGGCTGACTACTGGATTACGAACGACAATATCGCAGGATTTAGAACTACGCCCAAGTATATAGCGATCGCCTAAGAGGGGATATGTTTCTGCTTTATCCGCCCCCGCATCCTGCACCCAGAGTTCCGGTACTTTGGCATTAGGCTTGAGCGCCAGTTTGGAAAAATCAACCCTAGCTTGAATAGTGTTTACTGCTTGCGTCAGTTGACCAAGTAAAGTTTGTGGCTTGTGCGGCGGTTGCGGGGAACTCATCGGCTATATCACATCACATCTTTGGGTGAAAGACAAAATCACGCGGATCGTAATTTTAATGCTAGTCTTACACCATTTTACTCACAAGCTAAAAATAATTTGTTGGCACTGGTTTGTTGTTGTTATTTTTTATACAAAAAATGTCTTGGATTATCTAAAATTAATTTGTGATGTTTGGTACTAATTTATAAGTATGAAAATGATGTTTTTCCCATCAAATGCTGATTTTGGATGAATATGTCTAGCTGCACAAATTTAACTACTATATCTACATTTTGTATCGTTCAAAACTACTATCAAATCAACAAAAGATTTAAATATTACCGTTGCCAAAGACGTATACCAATAACCAGACAATTTTACATCTACATTTAGGCAGATTTTGTCTAATAAAGAGTTTGATTTAATTAGCGAAGTGTTCCGTTGACCTTGAGGTTAATTTCAGAATGAAGGGAAAATCTCTGACCCTGATTGGTACAGTCATGACTTTGGCACTGACCACCAATGTTGCTATGGCTGAATCTAGTAAATCCCTACCCTCCGAATCGAGTGACTCATCTCCTAGTTCACCAACGGAAATTCAAATGTCACCAGAAGGGATGGAAATTCTCTGCAAACATTTTCCCCTTAATTCTCGTTGTCCTGGTGGCATACCGCTTGATGCTCGTATTGGTACCGCGCCTACACCTGTAGAAACTAGTCCTGTAGAAAATTCTACTACTCCCAGCACTACAACAGATCCAGCAGCTTCATCTCCTGTTCCTGATAATTCCAGTCAGTTAACTCCATTACCACCTGCTCCTTCTTCAATTGAACCGGGCAATTCAGGTAGCCCTAATACTGCACCTAACAATTCAGGTAACACCAACACTCAAGGAGGTACAAATTCTTCCGAGCAAGTTCTGCCTTCTATATTACCACAAACTTCCCCATCTGGTACTTAGGGCTGAGTGAAGAATGTGCGATGGAAGGGTATAAAGGTGTAGGGGAAAAAAGAGTAACGAGGTATGAGTAATCAGCGACGAGTGACAATCTGAATTAACTACTTAGCACTCGGTACTCACCTGCCTTTTGCCCTTCGGCTATCTCTATCACTGAAGGATTTGTGAAATGCAAGAATCTCTTTGTCGCAGCGATGGAGATTTAAATTGTTAGCATTGCTTCAGCTAAGTAAGTCAGCAGGAAAAAACCAAGGTATGTAACAAAATGTAAAATGGTTAAAAACCTCTTCCCTCCTGCCTTCTGCCTCCGGTTGGTGAGCGAAGTCGAACCACTGCCTCCTGCCTTGCCATAACGACAATTTTTAACGCCTACCTACTTAACTGCTGCCATATTTACAGCAGCTTTCAGCAGTCAGCGGTCAGCAGTAAAACCCTTTTGGTGCAAGGCTTTGTGATCAAAATTTGTACCTTATTGATCTGCAATATGCTGTATGTTCAGGCCAGAGGTAATATATAGGAATAATATTTGATTTTTGAAAAAACTCCGTACACCTAAATTCTCTAAAACCCTTTTGCCTCTTGCATGAGTGCCTCTTGCCTGCCTACATAGATAATTTCAGATATCAAATCAGATTCCTATATCATCTGCGACTAGAAGTTGGTGTTTGTTGGAAAGAAGCGATTATAAGACAAATAATACCAATACTAATAAAAGAATCAGCCATATTAAACACAGCAAAATTAATTAGGCGAAAATCGAGAAAATCAACGACATAGCCTAACAAAAATCTATCAATACCATTACCAATAGCTCCACCTAAAATTAAACCATAACCCAACTGTTCCCAAAAACTTAACAGCGGGCCAAATAATGCTATGGCTATCAAAACTAAACTCACTCCCAAGGATAGCCAGCGCAACCACTCTACTTTTCCACTTAGCAAACTAAAAGCTGCTCCCGTATTGGTGACATAGGTAAAGTGAAATATTCCTGGTAGCAGGGGAAGTGTTTGTCCTAAAGCAAAGGTTTTCACTACCCAGTATTTTGTCAATTGGTCGAGAAAAAAGGCGAACAAGGCAGCAATCCAAAAGAAGCGATTTTTTAAACGCATGGTAAATTATTCAATTAGTCATTAGTCTTAGTCATTAATCATTGGTCGTTTGACAACTGACAACTGACGATTGACTAATAGAACATTATATGTCGTAGTACATAAGCGACTATGGTGACAGCACAAACTACTACTAGTTGTCCTGGTAGTGAAAACCAGGAATATTTGAGGATAGCTTGGATTAAAGGCAGATTTTCTCCAACTCTCCAAGGGAAAAGATAGCTCATCATCAAATAAGCGATACCGCAAATGTGGACTGTTAACAAGCCACACAAACAACTAAAAGCTAATGTTTCAATGCGAGGTCTGGCTTTAAAGGCAAAATAGCCGCAAATCCAAGCTCCGGGAATAAAACCCAGTAGATAACCAAACTGAGACAGTTTCACATATCCGATACCGCCTCCTTCTGCAAATACAGGCAATAAGGTTAGTCCCATGACTAAATAAGCAATCTGCGAAAGCGCACCAGCATTTTTACCTCCTAAACAACCCACCAACAACACTGCACCAACTTGATAGCTGACACCTAAAGAAAAAGTTTTGATTCCTTGGTGACTCCAACTCCAGGGTAATGTAGTGCCATAGGCTTCTAGGAACGTACCTCCCATTGTTAGGAGTAAGCCAATCATAGACCATAATAACTGATTGGAAGCAGCAAACATTTATCAGGCAAGGGGGAAAAGGTTAACAGCTAGTTGGTGTTTTACTAACGAAAGCTAACAGAGGCTTACATTTAATCAAGATTTATGTCTACTCATTTACTAAAAAAGTGTCAACTTTAACACCCAGAAAGTGTGATTATTGTTCAGTATTTAGGTGATAACCAAGCCTAAATACTTATATTCAGCAAGCCCTAACTAGCAACTTATAAGAAAATCGAGTGAGCCAAAACCACCGAGATAAAGTATCAGAGCAAGGCATTGATACTTTATCGCACTTTAGGGGGTGGATGTAGGCGAACGGCTTGCCTCTTGAGGGGCAGTCATAATCCTGACTTAGCTGCTTAGGGATTGACAGTTTCCCTAAATAATCCTATTTTTGGGGTAGGTCGAGATGGTAATAAACATGATTGTTTTTGAGTTCAAAGCCAAAGGCACAAAACAGTAATATCAGAGAATTGATGAGGCTATACGCATAAGCCAGTTCATTCGTAACAAGTGCCTACGGTTTTGGATGGACAATCAAAATGTTAAACCCTATGACCTAAATAAATATACTGCTGTTTTAGCGTCGGAATTTGATTTTGCTGATAAATTAAATTCAATGGCTAGACAAGCAGCAGCAGAAAGAACAGCTTTTGCAATTAAACGATTCTTTGATAATTGTGAGCCAGTCAGGTCTTGTTGTTCCAACAAAGAGGAACTGGCGAACCCGAAGGGTAAGGCTAAAATCCCTGGTAAAAAGGGATATCCCAAATTTCAAAAGAATAACCGTTCAGTTGAATATAAGTCAACTGGATGGAAACTTTTAGATGACCGTAAGCACATAAAATTTATAGATAAATGTGGTATAGGTCAACTAAAGTTAATTGGAACTTGGGATTTACACTTTTACCAAATCAAGCAAATAAAGAGAGTCAGGATAGTTAAACGTTCTGACGGTTATTATGTGCAGTTTTGCGTGGATGCAGAACGAAAAATTGACACCGCTCCAACAGGTAAAACGGTTGGATTAGATGTTGGTTTAAATAGCTTCTATACGGATTCTCAAGGTGAAAAAGTTGACAATCCTAGATATTTGCGGAAGTCAGAGAAATCTTTGAAAAGGCTACAAAAAAGAGTTAGTCGTCAGAAAAAAGGTTCTAATAATCGCAAAAAAGCTATTAACCGTCTGGGTAGGAAACACTTGCAAGTATCACGTCAACGTAAAGACTTTGCTGTAAAACAAGCATTGTGCGTGGTTAAATCTAACGATTTAGTGGCGTTTGAAAAACTGCAAGTGAGAAATATGGTGAGCCAGCGCGTTGGGCGGGTTTCCCGACTTGGAGCGACTGGCGAACCCGTAAGGGTTAAAAATAGCAAGTTAGCCAAGTCGATTAGTGATGCTAGTTGGTCGCTGTTTACTCAATGGCTAGAATATTTTGGGAAGATTTACGGGCGTGTGGTTGTACCAGTTGCCCCACAATATACTTCTCAAAATTGTTCTAATTGTGGAGAAATTGTCAAAAAATCACTTTCAGTTAGAACTCATGTTTGTAACTGTGGGTGTGTTCTTAACCGTGACCACAACGCTGCAATCAATATTTTGGCGAAGGCACTAAAACAGACTGGCTATGATTTAAGTACCGTCGGGCGGACGGAAACTTTTAACGCTTGTGGAGAGATGACCCTCTACCCAGATTTGGTAACAAGTTTGGGCAAGGTTGCTCATTGAAACAAGAATCCCCGTCCTTTTAAGGCGGGGAGCGTCAATAAACTAACAGCAACCAGTATAGGGAAAAATTTCAAATCTATCCAAATTGTATCCAATAAATTTTTAGTAGTAATTTTACTTAAAAATGAAAATCATAGTTACATTCTTGACCTGAAAATCAAAAAATAACCGTATGTCATGGCAAAAAAATTTAAATTTGTTAACCTTTTGTTTACCTTAAATTAAATATTAAGAGGTATGTTAGAGGCGCTTATCTGGCAATTTACAAAATTTAAACAGCAATGCTATTACGTACAATTACCGTTAAAAACAATCGTCTGCAAACATCAATTGCCGTATTAGCACTGGCGTTGGGTCTTGCTGCTTGCGGTGGAGCGTCAACTCCTGAAAACACTTCTACAACTGAGACTCCAGGAAATACTCAAAACGCTACTGCCTCTAGTCCAAGCAAATTGGATTTGGGTGGAAATGTCACATTGACCGGTGCTGGTGCATCTTTTCCTGCTCCTTTGTACCAAACTTGGTTTACTGAGTTAAACAAAAAATATCCCAGTTTGCAAGTTAATTATCAGTCAGTGGGTAGCGGTGCTGGTGTTGAGCAGTTCACTAAGGGGACTGTAGATTTTGGTGCTAGTGATGTGGCAATGAAAGATGAAGAAATTGCCAAAATACCACAAGATAAAGGCGTACTTTTGCTGCCTGTAACTGCTGGTAGCATTGTTTTGGCTTACAACTTGTCAGATGTTCCTGACCTGAAGCTACCAAGAGCAGTGTACACTGATATTTTACTAGGTAAAATCAAGTCATGGGATGATCCAGCGATCGCTAAAGCTAATCCTGAAGCTAAGTTACCCAAGCTACCTATTGCTGTGATCTACCGTGCTGATGGTAGTGGTACCACAGGTGTGTTTACAAAACATCTGAGCGCCATAAGTCCAGAGTGGAAAACTAAAATTGGTGACGGTAAGAGTGTAAAATGGCCTGTGGGTGTTGGTGGTAAGGGCAATGAAGGTGTTACTGCCCAAATTCAACAAACTCAAGGTGCTATTGGTTACGTAGAATATGGCTATGCTAAACAAAGCAATTTGAAAACTGCTGTTTTAGAAAATAAGAGTGGTAAGTTTATTACTGCTAATGAGGAGTCAGCATCCAAAACTTTAGAAGCTGTAACCTTGCCAGAAAATCTTCGTGCCTTTATCTCCGATCCAGAAGGTGCAGATTCCTACCCAATTGTTACTTACACTTGGATTTTGGCCTATAAAAAGTATCCAGATGCAGCTAAAGCAAAAGCAATGGAAGCAGCTATTGAGTATGCTTTAACTGACGGTCAAAAGCTGGCTGGTGAATTAGGTTATGTGCCTCTACCATCAAATGTGATTACAAAGGTAGCTTCAGCTGCTGATCAAATCAGTCCTGAATATAAAATTGCTGTGGGTGGCGCTACGAGTGCGAGTAAGTAGTTTCCAGACATTCCACTATTAAATTAAGCAATCAGTTGGGAACCCTGATTAATTAGTGTTCAGATGCAAAAAGAGACCAAGTAAGAATGTAAGCAACCCTGGTTCCCTTATAAATTTTCTCTGATTTGATTTTTACAGTCAGTATTCATGACTACCAACTTTCAGAATCTGCCATCAGCAATTAAACAACGCTCTGAACTGGACAGATCCCTAGATCGGGGCTTCATTTGGTTAACACGGATTTTTGCTTTAGCGATCGCAGCTACTTTATTATGGATTGCTTTGCAAGTGGCTATTGGTGCTTGGCCTGCTATCCAAAAATTTGGCTTGGGTTTTTTAGTCCAAAGCAGCTGGAATCCAGTTAATGATAGCTATGGAGTCCTACCCGCAGTCTATGGGACGATCATGAGTTCTTTTATTGGACTGTTACTAGCTGTCCCTATCGGTGTTGGTACAGCTATTTTATTAAGTGAGAATTTTCTCCCTACTCAGGTGCGACTGGTATTAGTATTTTTAGTGGAACTATTAGCTGCTATTCCTAGTGTTGTCTACGGAGTATGGGGCATTTTTGTTTTAGTGCCGATTTTAAATGATCTAGGAAAATGGTTGCATAGTTCTTTGGGTTGGATACCAATTTTTGGTTCTGCACCTACGGGGCCTGGAATGTTACCCGCAGGAGTAATATTAGCAATTATGACTTTGCCAATTATCACTGCCATATCCCGCGATGCTTTAATTTCTGTTCCTCCTAGTTTACGTCAAGCAGCTATCGGATTGGGAGCAACTCGTTGGGAAACAATCTTTCAAGTGCTTATCCCTGCTGCTTTTTCTGGTATTGTCAGTGCAGTCATGTTAGCACTTGGCCGAGCAATGGGTGAAACAATGGCTGTCACCATGTTGATTGGTAATTCTAACAACATTAGTTTTTCTTTGTTAGCTCCATCGAATACGATTTCATCTCTACTGGCAAATCAATTTTCTGAAGCTAGTGGTTTGCAAGTTGCAGCTTTGATGTATGCAGCTTTAGTGCTGTTTTTCTTAACGCTGGTAGTCAATATTCTGGCAGAGTTTATTGTTCTCCGGGTGAAGCGAATCTAGTCTCGGTTTTTGTCAAAATCATTACCACAGGAGCAAATTACCAACTCCTGATTCAACAAGATTTCTCTCAAGCTGACTGCTCTATTAGGTTGAATTATGACTTTTCATTTTCCCCAAAGCAGCCTAACGCGCTCTCCTTGGTCTCCCCGCACATTATTTAACACGGTGATGACTGTAGTCGCATTTATCTGTGGAGGGTTGGCACTAGTTCCTCTTTTGGCTGTACTTTCTTATGTGTTGTTTAAAGGTTTTGGCAGTCTGAGCCTCAGTGTATTTACTCAACTACCTCCTGCTCCTTTTAGGCAAGGGGGAGGTTTTGGTAATGCCATTTTAGGAACATTGCTGATGGTTGGTATTGGTGCTGCTATCAGTATTCCTCTTGGTGTACTGGCAGCTATTTATTTGACAGAGTTTAGCTCTGGTAAACTAGCTAGATGGATACGTTTCGCTACGAATGTTCTCAGTGGTGTGCCTTCCATTATTGCTGGTGTATTTGCTTATGGGATTGTGGTATTATCACTGACTAACCTGAAATTAGGTTCTTATTCAGCTTTGGGTGGTGGGTTTGCCTTGGCTATTTTGATGCTACCGATTATTGTCCGCACGACAGACGAAGCTTTACAGTTAGTATCCCAGGATTTACGACAAGCCTCTGTAGGTTTAGGCGCGACTAATTTTCAAACGGTGACACAGGTAGTTTTACCAGCAGCTTTACCAGCAATTGTCACTGGTTCAACTTTGGCGATCGCCAGAGCCTCTGGAGAAACAGCACCATTACTGTTTACTGCTCTTTTTTCTTCTTTTTGGCCGGATGGCTTACTGAAACCCACAGCTTCTCTCGCTGTTTTAGTTTACAACTTCGCTATTTCACCATTTAAAAATTGGCAGTCTTTAGCTTGGGCTGCTTCGCTAATTTTGGTTTTGATGGTCCTGATTACAAGTATCATCGCTCGTTGGGCAACTAGGCAAAAAGCTTAACAAAATATCATCAACAGCATACATAAATCATCCTGACAATTTATCCCTAAACTATTTATGGCTACCAACGCTAGTACAATTAATGGGACTGAAGCGGTTTTACGCACAGAAAACCTCAACATTTATTACGGTAATTTCTTAGCTGTACAGAACATTTGGTTGGATATTCCCAAACATCAGGTAACAGCTTTTATTGGACCTTCTGGTTGTGGTAAAAGTACACTCCTGCGATGCTATAACCGCCTGAATGATTTAATTGAATCTTTTCGAGCAGAAGGAAAGGTTTATTTTGGTGATAAGAATTTGTATGCTCCCAATATTGATCCGGTAGAAGTACGTCGTCGCATCGGGATGGTGTTTCAAAGACCAAACCCTTTTCCTAAATCAATTAAAGAAAATATTGCCTTTGGTGCTAGAATCAACGGTTATCGTGGCAATATTGACGAGTTGGTAGAAAGAAGTTTGCGACAAGCAGCTTTGTGGGATGAAGTCAAAGATAAACTTAATCAAAGCGGTCTTTCTTTATCGGGTGGACAACAACAAAGGTTGTGTATTGCTAGAGCGATCGCTGTTCAACCTGAAGTCATTCTCATGGATGAACCATGTTCTGCTCTTGATCCTATTTCCACTTTGCGGGTTGAAGAACTAATTCACGAACTCAAAGCACAATACACAATTGTGATCGTTACCCACAATATGCAACAAGCTGCACGGGTTTCTGATAAAACAGCGTTTTTTAATGTCAAAACCTCTGAAAAAGGTGGACGTACCGGTTACTTGGTAGAATACGCACCGACAGAATTAATTTTCAACAATCCCCAGCAAGAAGATACAAAAGCTTACATCAGCGGTAGATTTGGTTAAATGATTATAGTTCTGTCACAGTGTTTATCTGTATGTGACAGCTATTTATTTTAAATCACCAAAATCTACCTATCATATCATGTCCGCTTGAATACTTAGGGTTTGCTGAATAAAGCCAAAAGCCAGATAAATAAAGAGTTTAAGGGTAAGAAAAAAGGAACAAGGTGCAAGAAAAAGGGGTAAAATAGGTAA
>NZ_LUFH02000062.1 GCF_001586785.1 Sphaerospermopsis aphanizomenoides BCCUSP55 | reverse complement strand
ACCCAGAGGTGCTACAAAAGGATAAAGATTTTGTAACAAGTGACTAACAATAAATTCTGGATATTGTTTTTCAGAAGTTGTTAATTTAATAAAATCAAATCTATGATAAGTACAAGAATTAATTACCTCTTGAATTTCTCTGGTAATTGTATCTTGTAAATCTTTATATTTAACTTTTAAAGCTGTTTCTGATCCTTGTTTATCAGCGTTAATTTTTTTGCTGATAATCTTGATTTGAAATAGCTGAATACAAATTTCTCTGACAGGAATATTAGGAATTGCTACAACTATATTGTCTTTGTATTTAGAGTTAGCAATTAGTCGATCTATTCTATAACGAATATCTTGTAATTCTTCAATAGTTTCTGCGAAAACATAAGCAAAAATTCCTTTTCCTTTGATGTTTTCTAGGGTTTTATAAGCTGATAATGCTTGTTCAAATTCTGCAATGCTATAAAATTCATATTCAAAAAACCATTTATCATCATCAAGTAGTTGATTTGTTTCAATAAATTCTTTACCTTCAATTCTTTCGGATGATAAAAATGTAGTTTTGTCATTCTTACAATGTTTAACTACTAAGTCAACGGATATTTCCTTAGATTTTTTACTAACTTCTTCTTCTAATTCTTGATCAATTTCTAGTAAATTTCTTCCAGAATAAAAATGATAGGTATTATCTCCACTGTTAGGATAAATAACCTTGCGTTCATTAGTGAGTTGAACTAAGGTTTCCTTGGTTTGTTTTACTGATAAACCTGTTAATTCACTAAGAATATTTTCATGGGGTTCTGATGCTGATTTATATAACTTACCTTGACTAACATAGAATAGAAAAAGTGCTTTTAAAATTGCAATTTCGTTTTCTGTGACGGAGAAAGCAATATCATGTTTAGCTTTTTGAAATTCTGTATAATAACGAGAAAATTCAGGTTGAGAGAAGTTACTATCAAAAGCATCAACTAAAGAAATTGCAGCAAGATAGTTTAATTTACCATTTTTGTCCACAGGTTGAGAATTAATAAACTGTTTCACATCTTCTTTAATATATTGAATTGCTGTCCTTCCTTGAGTAAAATCTAAGTTACAAAGTAAATAACTATTCAAAGGATGAAGTGGAAAACAACCAATAGTTAGAGTATTATTAAATTCCTGTAGACTCCAACCTCTTTCCCGATAAATATTAATTCTGTTTTCATGAGATTTTCTGCTATCAGTTAATAGTGTATTGTTCCAAATTTGTAAAAACTGATTCCATAAATTATCATTATTTTGTTTTGGTAATAAAGCTTTAATTACTAACTCTAAACTAGAAGCTGGTTCATAAGTGCTTTCGGCAATTTCTAACCGAGAAGCGAGTTTTTTATAGTCTTCTGTAGATTGATTTGGTACTGATTTTAATGGTCTAATTTGGGTGAAACAAACTAAGGCAACTTTACTTTGATAATTTTCACAAATATCAGTGATACTTTGTAATGTCAATCCTCCTGAATTAAATGGATCTACCGCCCATCCTTGCAGATAATTGTTTAATTCATCAAATAAAATTAAAATTCCTGCGTATTTAGCATCTATTCCATAACATAATTTATTAATTAATTCTGCTAGTATTTCTTCTATATTTAAATCTGTTTCAAAGTCAATTGCAAAACCATTATTAAGTTGTTTACTAATTTCTTTAACTAGGGGAATTATTGTATAATTATCTTGTTTTAAAAAATCTATAATTTTGTTAATATCTCCATATCTATTTTCTGTTGTTTGTAAATATTGGTTAGCTATTTCTAGTTGTTCCGTTGTTAATTTGTTTAAATATTCTAGCGGTTTTTGACAAAGTTGCTGTGCTAAAGTATCTGTGATTTCTTCATTTTCCAATGTTTGATGCAGGGATTTTAAAAATGTCTGTCTTAAATTTAATGTGTCTTTTCCATTGATACAAATTACTAAATGTTTGGGATTACGTTTTTTATAAGCTGTAAAATCTTCTACTATTCCTTGATTATTGACTGCGGCAATTTTTATCTGTTGTAGTATTCCTTGATTCTCAAGAGTTTCTAAAGGTTTTTGAAAGTAGTTAGCAGCAACTAAGGCAAAATGAGATTTACCTTTACCATAGTCTTGTACAAATAAATGAATGTTTGGCTGATTAATATGATGATAGCTTTTTTGAATTGCTTCTAGTACACCTAGTGTAGAATCTTTGGATTTTTGATGATTATAATTAAATACAAATCCTTGACATAAACGTAAATTTTTATCAGCATCAGCCATCATACCAAAATTTACGGCGTTGGCTACCATTCCCAGTTCATTAATTTTGACTATTTGGTTTAGTTGCATAATGGTAAATATCCCTGGTATATGATTCAGTTTTAAACTATGGTTGTAATTCGTTTTTTGTTCCAGTTAATAGGATGTATTTGCGTAGGAAGCAAAATCCATAAAATACTTTCTAAATGTCGCATATTTCCTAGTTTGTGCCAAAATAAACTCAAGGGGGATGATGGTTGACTGTAAAGATAGGTAATGAGAATTTCTAAGTCTTTTAATATCACTATGGGTTTATTTGCATGACTACAAATTTCTATAATTGCTGCTAATTCTTGACTGATATTTTCATGGAAAATCAGATATTTTTGTTTGCTATCAATACGACTTAGTAAGTTTTTTCGATAACTAATAATTTGAGCATTATTGTTAAATGCAAGCTGATAAATTTCGGCATCATGAGAATAATTCCACAATAACAAATGGGGATAATCTGTTGGCTTTGCATCTGCAAGTGATAAATTATTTATTGTTAACATAGGCTTTTTCTAATAAGTTGACAGGATTATCCCAACGCCGGATAATTTGATAGGGTGACACTGTGCGTCTTTGTTCTATAATTCCCAGAGATTCAATACTATTTAGATGTTGTTGTAATGTTTCTGTTTGAATACCTAAAACTGGAACAATTCCCATTTTTTGATTGATGATATCGTCTGTTAAAACAGAAGTTTGCTTATTAAAATCTCGTTCCCAAAGTTTAGCCAGAAAATAACCAATTAAATGAGAATTAGGAAGTTTAGCTTTTTCTGTATCATATTTGTTGGTTTTAATTTCTTGGATAATTTGACAATTAGCTAATGCTTGTGGTTCGGTATAAGCTCTTAAAATATATTTGAATCTTTCAGGAACTACTTTAGCAGGTTCTTCAAATATATGAATACTGTTTTGAAATAAATCATCTTTGCTAAAGGTGGGATTTTCTGGCAGAAATTTATAAATAAAATAAGTCCATCCTCCCCATTCCGACGGGTTTTCTGGTATTTGCTTTAACCCTTCATTACCAAAGCTTAAATAAAAGTGCATTAACCAATCTGTAATTATTGACTGTAAATAAGGATCATGTTTTAAAACTATTTTTCCTTCTGGACTTAAATAATTATCTTTAACTAAACCTGCTCTGGTTGCCCAACTTTTAATTTTACCAACTTTGGCATTACCTAAACCTGTTTTTGTCATCAGGTTTTCTAAGGTGTCTTTTAAACCTTTTTCTTCTGAAGCTGCTTCTAGTATTCTTTTAATTTCTTCTTTTTTGAGGGAGAAGTTACCGTTGAAATGTAGTTGCATTTTAGCCATAGTCTATTGTTCGGTAATATGATATTTTCAGTGATTTTACTTAAAGGATCGGTTGCGATCGCAAATAAAAACTGCTATTTGTGTTTAACTGCGGTGGCAATATTTTCAGTCTTGTTTAAGTGCTGACTGTATTATAGTGTATATTATAATATTTTATTAGTCTGAGATCCCCGACTTTTTCTTTGTTGCTGTCAAAAATTTTCAGCTACTTTTAGAAGTCGGAGATTTAGTCTTAACTCACAGAAATTACCTGTGGCTGAATGGCTAACTTTTCAGTAGCAGTAAAAACCTCTTGTCTAGCCCATTGATCTGCTGCCAAAATGTCATCTAAAGAAGGATTTTGTTTGTTATCATTTTGATGGCGATCGCACACCCATTCAATACACCGCGCAATATCCAAATAGCCAATTTTTTCTTCTAAAAATAGCGCCACTGCTTGTTCATTCGCAGCATTTAAAACCGCCGGCATAGAACCACCAGCCCTACCCGCAGCATAAGCTAAATTCATGCAAGGATACTTTTGATGATCCGGTTCACGGAAAGTTAAATTTCCAGATTTTACTAAATTCAATCTTTCCCAATTAGTGTAAATTCTTTCTGGCCAAGACATCGCATAAAGCAAAGGTAAACGCATATCCGGCCATCCCAACTGAGCTAAAACCGAAGTATCTTGTAACTCAATTAAAGAGTGAATAATACTTTGGGGATGAATGACAATTTCGATATCATCATAATCCATCCCAAACAAATAATGAGCCTCAATTACTTCTAAACCCTTATTCATCAAAGTTGCCGAGTCAACAGTAATTTTTTTACCCATTGACCAGTTAGGATGTTTAAGAGCATCAGCAACTTTTACCTCTGGTAACTTTTCCACAGGCCAGTCTCGGAAAGCACCACCGGAAGCAGTAAGTAATATTTTCTTCAAACCACCTTGAGGAACACCTTGCAAACATTGAAAAATCGCTGAATGTTCGGAATCTGCTGGTAATAGTTTCACTCCGTGTTTTGCCACCAAAGGTAAAACCACAGGACCACCAGCGATGAGAGTTTCTTTGTTCGCTAAAGCAATATCTTTACCCGCTTCAATAGCCGCAATAGTGGGAAGCAAACCCGCGCAACCAACGATACCAGTAACAACGCTTTGGGAATCACCATAACGAGCAACTTCTATCACTCCCGCTTCCCCAGCAAGTAGAATAGGTTGGGGATTGAGGTCCTTAATTGCCTCTTGAAGTTCTGGTAACTTATCAGCAGCAGAAATTGCGGCAATTTGGGGGCGAAACTGGCGAATTTGTGCCGCGAACAACTCCACATTGCGTCCAGCAGCCAGTCCAACTATGCGAAACTTATCTGGATGCTCAGAAACGATATCTAAAGTCTGAGTACCAATAGAGCCGGTAGAACCAAGAAGAGTAATAGCTTTCACAATGATTTAACAATTTACGGATAATTTTAAATATAAATTGCTGAGGCTACTAATTTCCCGATTTTTTGAGAATAGAATTGATATCACGGTCTGGAAGATAGCGACAAGAACCCGGACGCTGATAAACACAAGTTCCTTGCCAGCATTTCTCTAGAGTATAGTTTTGATCATGAGATGGTAACGGCAGATTAGCAACAATATAATTAAAACCAGAATTTAAAAGTTTAAAATCTGTTTCTTTGTCAACTTGATATATAGGTACGTCGCGGTGAAAATAAGTATATCCACCTGATAAAGCCCAATGAATATCCCAAAGCCCAAGACCGCAGACATTTTTTTCTGTACTTAAACTTTGTAAAGCTAGGAGATGATTAGCGGTAGCATAAAGGTGTGTAATTTCCATTTTTGTGCCAAATATAGAAAAGTTTAAAGGAGCATAAATATTAAATCTACTCAAAAGAGCCACAGAAGTAGCAGTCCAGATTAAAATAGTAAAAAATATTGCTATTATTTTGCTTGACAGTGAAGACCATTGGCGAGAAAAGGATAAAGAAGATAGTAAAACTAATTCAAATGAGCCTATTCCTGCTAATAGAATCACCATTGGTAATGCTGGATAAATAAAACGATATTCTTTGTGAGCTAATAAACTGTGAGACAAGATAATAATTAATGCTAACCATCCCAAAATAGGAAGACGACGAAAACCTATCAGGGCGAGAACAATAATAGGTAGTGATAGCAAAGACCAACTTTTAAGTAAGAAAATAAAATATTCATACCAAGGTGAAACTCCATAAAGTTTACTTCTACCTTCTACAAGATTTACCCAAATATTTAACCAAAAAGATTGAAAAGGATAAGACCAGGTGAAACCATCTACAGTCCCAAAGATGAGTATGGGAGCGATCATACCTAACATCATTGGCACCCATTTTTCCCACCAATCTTTTCTACAAATGTAAACTACAGCAAATACTATCGCTGGCAGCAAATGAATTCTTAATGCTAAAGATATTCCTAACAAACATCCTGATAACAAGATAGAATTTCGAGATGAAAGTAATTTTTTTTCAACTCCTAAATAAACTCCAGGTAAGAGAAAATGAGTAGCGACAACTTCAGTAAAAGCTTTGGGAGAAAAGTAGATTAGTTCAAACCAGATAGTACAAATAAAAGCACAAATAAAAGCTGTTGTTGTGCCTCCTATTTTTTTTCCCCATAAATAACCAACTAAGATGTTACTGAGGGAAAGTAGAGATAAAAATATATTCACTCCTAGAAGATATCCAGCAGAACCTTCTCCCATCCACGCAGTCAAACCCATAATACCTGCTAAAATTCCTGGTAATACCCAAGAACGAATACCGTCTCTAAACTCCCAGGTGACAATACCATGACCGAAAGCTAGTCTGTGTGCAGGTTCTAGAGTTTGGAAAATTTCATCTGCCCAAAATATATTGGGGAATTTTACAGCCATGCCAACACGCAGGATGAATGCAATAATAATTAGGATGCTTAATAATAGGTGTTCTGGTTTAAATCGGCAATTCATCTGTGTTCTGGCGATGTGGCGAATGCTTGGGGCTTTTGACGATTTTTTAAGCGTAGAACTTGGTACCTTACCTGTCAAGGCAAAGTCAGTTAAGAATAATCAAGCAACAACTCACGCTTTGATTAGTTGGTAATGGTGGGCATTGCCCACCCTACAGATTAAAATTTACCAGTGAATACCCGTTCTGCTGGACCTGTCATGTAAATTCTTTGGTCTATTTCTGACCATTCAATTTCCAATGGACCACCTGGTAATTCTATTGTCGCTGTGCGATCGCATTTATCATTTAATACTCCAGCTACCAAAACAGCACAAGCACCAGTACCGCAAGCTAAGGTAATACCTGCGCCTCTTTCCCATACCCGCATTTTCATGTAATTACGGTTGACAATTTCGATAAATTCTGTATTTATCCTTTGGGGGAAAACAGAATGGTGTTCAAATTTCGGACCGATGGTTTCTAGGGGAATAGCTGCCACATCGTCTACAAAGGTGATACAGTGGGGGTTGCCCATGCTAACACAGGTAACATTCCAAGTTGTATCTGCCACTTCTAAAGGCACATTAATGACTTTGCTATCAGCAGGTGCAAGGGTGGTAGGAATTTCCTGTGCTAGTAAGCGGGGTAAACCCATATCTACCTTAACTTGACCATCATCTGTAAGTTGAGGTGTAATCACACCTGCTAAAGTATGAATACGATAATAATCTTTAGTGCGGGAGACACCTTCTAACTCAGTTAAAAATGCTGCTAAACAACGAATACCGTTACCACACATTTCTGGTTCAGAACCATCAGAGTTAAAAATTCTCATGGTGTAGTCAGTATCATTTTGTCCAGGAAGTGCGAAAATAACACCATCAGCACCAATACCAAAATGGCGATCGCACAACTTTACTGCTTTCTCTGGTGTAATAATAGGTGTGAGTGAGGAACGATTATCAATGAGGATGAAATCATTACCTAAACCGTGATACTTAGTAAATTCGATTGCCATTTTCTCCTAGATGAATTATCAAAGATAAATACTGATTATTTAAACATTGTCCAATAATATTGGTGATTGGCAATTGGTAATTGGTAATTGGTAAACTTCTTTCTGTCACCTGTCACCTGTCACCTGTCACCTGTCACCTATTCGTTATTCCCTAATAAAAATGTCAACAACTGAATTTGATACCACCCTACCTAGTATTCGACAAATACAAACTTGGATTAAGCAAAAAGCTACAGTCGAATTTAAATTAGTGACTGGTGACTTAATCACAGGAAAAGTTTTTTGGCAAGACCACAATTGTGTATGTATTTTAGATGCTAACAACGAACAAACTACAGTTTGGAAATTAGCGATCGCTTACATGAAACTACGGAGTGATGCAGTTGTAGAAAGAGGCTTAGTTCCACGAGAAGCCAGCGTTGAAGTTGCAAAAATCAATTCGTAAGGGTGTAGGGGGAAAAAAGGGTGTAGGGGTGTAAGGGTGTAGGGGTGTAGGGGAGAAATCAATTAAAAAATTCCTGCCTTCTGTCACCTGTCACCTGTCACCTGTCACCTGTCACCTGTCACCTGTCACCTGTCACCTGTCACCTGTCACCTGTTCCCTATTCCCTATTCCCTATTTTCATCTAACAGATTTTGCTTTCTCACTTGCTCAAATTCCTGTTCTAACAAATCTGTATCACTGGAATAAATGACATCTTTTTTACCAATTACTTTTTCACCAGCAAATTGACTCGCAAAAGCCATCTTCTCCTGTAAAGAATCATCTGCATTTGCTAAAAATCTCGCTCTTTGCAACCGTTCATAATTACGGGTATTAAGTTTACCATTACGCCATTGAATCCAAAAATAACGAACTAAGGGTATACCTAAAAAACCTATTCCATAGGCTAACAACAGCCAATAAATTCCTTGGACAAAACCAACTAATCCCCCAATTTGCGCTGCTGCTGTTCCACCTTTTAATAAACTTCCTAATATCAAAGCCGCTACCAAATTCACAGCACCCAACCCAGCACTGAGCATAATTTGTCCAGAACTAGCCGCACTAAAACGCCAGGGAATTTCATTTAAATATGGCGCTACTGGTTGACGCTGATGTTTACTGGCTTTAACCTGCAAATCTGGAAAATAATAAACAATTTCCCCTTCAGAACTTACCTGGGGTTTGCCATTAAATCGCACCAACACAGGCAGCATATAATCTTCGTATTCTTGTTGATATTTTTCACCTAAATTATCTAAATAAGGCGCAATTTGTTCTGCTACCACTGCCCCTTGATTATTTCTAATCACCGTACCAATTTCTCGCCAGCGATGTTCTTCTAAGTTGGCGTTAGGATTTCCATCACCAAACAAAAACGAAAATACAGCTTCAAAAAAATTGAATTCGCTATCTTCCCTACGTTCTCTTCGCCTTTCTTGGGAAGAATAATCTGGGCTAAAATACCAGAATAAATCTGGGAAAAAGAAGAAATTCAACCCACTAGAACTACTACTTCTGTTGTCTCCATCTCTGTCTGAGTTAGCAGCAGTAATAATGATAATGATGGTGACAGTAATTAGCGCAATGGAAGCAATTAACAAAACACCAAAGGAAATGCGTATTAGGTAAAACAGCACACCCCAAATTTTTTTCCACCATTCCTGCAACCGCACTTGCAAGTATTTATTACGTAAGATAGTTCTAAAATTTTGTGGAAATTGATAAACAATATCACCGGATTCTGCTACCTGTAAATGTCCACCAGCTTCAGACGCTAGGGCTAATAAACCTTGATTAGCTTCAGCTACATTTAAGCCAGCCTGAGTTGCCACATCACCAACAGTAACACGGTATCCCAGTTGTTCTACAGATCGCATAATGGCGGGATTGGGAGTCATAGCTCTCCTCTCCTGTTATATTTTACAGTCCTTTCATTTAGTATAAAGTTTGATTTTATCTAAAGACACATAACACAAAATCTAGCGGAAATGATATGGTCATTATTAAACAAGACACTTGATTTGTTTAGCCCAGGCTTGATAAACCAGCAAATTTTTCCCCCACTATGGTTCAATATACTCTCGCACAAAGCCCAGAAATTATCCTGACAGTTTCTGGTAAAGATTCCGCTAAAGCCCGTGAAAAAGCAATGGATCAGTTAATGGAACTGATGGAAGCAGGTAAGTTACCCACAGAACTAGAGGAGGGATTTGGACCTCAACAATTAATTGAAGTCAAAGAACCAACTATTGATAATACTAGCGGTGAGGATGCCATTACCCAAGCCGTTCAAGTTCTCAGCAATTTAGCTACGTTAAAATTAAAAGTACAGGAAACGCGGACTGAAGCTTTGGAAATTCGTAAAGCCGTTGATGTTCTGTTTTCAGATAACTCAGTGACTGAGGAAGAGATAACCCGTCTCAAAGAAGGTTTTAAGGTTCTCAAAAACTTTGCTCAGGCTAATCTCCGTTATCAAGAAGCAAAAACGAAAGCGGAACAAGCTAGACAGGTTTTAGATGAGGCTCTCAAATCACCAGAAAAGTAACCAGCAATAGATATTCAACGCTGAAAATACAGACAAAAGTTAGTTATAAATCAAAAAGGGTAGACTTTTTAAATCTACCCTTAATAATGCTGGGGCGCTAGGATTCGAACCTAGGGATGGCGGGACCAAAACCCGCTGCCTTACCACTTGGCTACGCCCCAATGACTAAGCTTTAAATAATATAGCAGCTACCCTTGGGGTTTTGTCAAGTATTTTTTCAAAAAATATTTCGATTTGTAAGGAGGTCGTTATAAATACCCGAATTTCCTGATAACTCGGAAATTTGGCACAAAAAAAGAGGGTAGGTTTCTATCCCTTCCCTCGGCGTGTTGTTTTGGTTGTTTTGGTCGTTTTCTGGCTTTTGAGCTTCTTTGAGTTTGTTTCTCAGCATCTGCCTTTGTTTCTTGAGTTGTCTCTGTCTAGCGGATCCGCCTCGGCCTTTGTCGTTTCTCCCTTGCTTGCGGGGAGATTCCCATCTTTTTAAGCGCATAGTGTTTTTGACGGTGACTAATGACTATGAAATGCAATAAACAGCAATTGTCTTATTATACTACAAAATTTTCACTTTTTACAGGAAGTTGGAACGATCATGGCGATCGCTATTTTGATATTGAAATTACGCACAGGTCACAAAATCAACTATCCACTCCAGACACAGAGAAAAACATCTGTCATTTTTGAGTAGGACTAGCGGAACATCCTGTACATCCTTTAATCCTGGTCATCCTGATTCTGACTTAATAATTTTTGAACCAATTATTGTTCCTGTAGCTGTGCGTTGCTGTGGTTTGACTATTTTCACCGCTCCAAAATCTACTAAAAACAATTTATTGTCACTACTGCGAATAATACAGCACTCCCCGTTGTTATGAAGTACAGTATTAAATATGCTTTCATGACGATATCATAGTTTCTATTCTTTCTTGCTGTACCTCATATCTTCGGAAACGGCTGTCAATGATTGGGTACTAAAATTCTCTAGTGTAAGTCTATTTTAGCTCGTTTACACTTAGAAATTAGTCTCAGCAAAGATGTTTTGACTATTTCATCTCTCTGTGGGGGATATTTCATGTTTTCTATTGTGTGAATTATGAAATTTAACTCTGCTTCTATGTCTTCGAGCGTATGTACCATCTGTCCTATATTGAGTGTCATTTTATTGAATAATTACTTGTTGAAAGTTGTACAGTGTAAAATTTCAATTCGGAATATATTGCCAACAATATATAACGATTCCTTGTACATTTCCTCTAACAAATTGTATAAGAAAATAAAAACGGACTGTTATACAAATCCTTGTCCAAAACTGACAACAAATCCTACAAAATGGGATTGAATCTGAGATAAGAAAGCTGATTTATTTATAAGTAAAATCCCAAATAGTCATTTAAAGCCTGGTTTTTTTTCCCAGGCTAGTCTTTGAAAGTTTTAATGGGCGGGAGGAGAATCGAACTCCTATACCTTTCGGTGCCGCATTTTGAGTGCGGTGCGTCTACCAATTCCGCCACCCGCCCTTGGGTGTCACTTTTCTAAGTATAGCCTATTTTTTTATTTTGGCAACAGGTATTTAGATTTATTTAGGAATTGGGGAAGAATTATTAATTATGAATGACCAAAGTTGAATCAATATCTTGCAAATTAGCACAGCCGCTGAGTGCCATTGCGGTGGTTAACTCTTCTTTGAGTAGGGAAATGACGCGAGATACTCCGGCTTGTCCAGATACCGCTAACCCCCACAACACAGGGCGACCAATTAACACGGCTTTTGCTCCTAATGCCAAGGCTTTGAGGATATCTGTACCGCGACGGATACCACCATCAACGAGGACTTCTGCTCTACCGTCTACAGCTGCTACTATTTCCGGTAAGGCATCTAAAGAAGCGATCGCACCATCTAATTGTCTACCACCGTGATTAGAAACCACAATCCCTTGAGCGCCATGTTCTACAGCTCGCACTGCATCATCACCCCGTAAAATTCCTTTCAATACCAACGGTAGGGGACTCAGAGATTGCAACCATTCTAAATCTTTCCAAGTCAATGCTGGGTTAATTTGTTGGGCAAAATAGGTCAATAACCCAGATTCGCCTTTTTCTTGAGGAATGTCTAAGCCGGATATCTTGGTTAAATTCGCAGGATGCAATCCAGAGGGTAGAGTAAATTCATTGCGTTGATCTCGTTCCCGCTTTCCCAACACAGGCGCATCCACAGTTAAACACAGTGCTTTGTAACCTGCTGTGTATGCTCTTTCTACCAAAGCACGAGTTAAACCCCGATCTTTGTGGATATAAAGCTGAAACCATTGCCAACCATTGTTAAGCGTTGCCACTTCTTCTAAACTCTTGGTAGATAAGGTACTAAGCACCATACCCACACCAGCAGCACCAGCAGCAGAGGCTGTAGCAATTTCCCCCTGTGGATGAGCCAGACATTGAAAAGCCATTGGTGCAATGAGCAGAGGTAACTGCAAAGATGCACCTAAAACTTTGGTTGTGAGGTTAATTTCACTGACATCAACTAGCATTTTCGGACGGAGTTTAACTCGTGTAAAAGCAGCACGGTTATCCTCTAAGGTGACTTCATCCCACGCACCACTACTGTAATAATCAAAAGCCATCTGTGAAAGATGTGATTTTGCTAATTGTTCATATTCAAATAAGTTTATAGGTGAGTTCATCTCCTGCACTTACCCCACTCCTCCTACTTTCTTTTCTGTCACCTGTCACCTAATTTTACCAATTGCGCCATCCACCCTTGGGTGCGGTTTCCAAATTGTCTTTAAAACCGTGATTTTGCAGTAATTTATGGTATTCTGTACTACTTGCCCAACGGTCAATTTCCCTAGCGCGTAATACTGGTACGGGATGGCTTAATTGGGCAGTGCGGGCTTCTTTCACCATGACACCCAGTTCAGTTTTACTGATGTCATCATAAGCACGGGCTTGGGCAACAAAGGCATCTAAATTTAATTGGGGTGCTAAGGTAGGAGAGCCACCCGCTAACTTCATTAATACTGACATCACAACTCTAGGGTTTTGGGTAGCTAACAAAGCAGCGCGATCGCAAGTAAATTCTGCACAACGCACCCATTCTAATAATTGTGCCTGTAATGCTTGAGCTACAACAGCACCAACATTAGGTAAAATTGCTGCGGCTAAGACTAATAAATTTACAGGTGTTAAATAAACGCTGTGGTCACATTTAAGATGTCCCAACTCATGGGCAATTACAGCTTGAATTTCCTCTGGTGTGAGAATATCAATTAAGGAAGTGTGCAGGACGACAAAGGGCTGCTTACCTCGCATCGCAAAAGTATACGCATTGGGAGCAGGATGTTGACGGACATATAACTGGGGTGGCTCAATATCTAAAATATTGCAAGCATCTAATAATAACTTGTGTAAATCTGGTAATTGTTTTTCACCGACCAAAATACTAGAAGCAATATTTTCTACATAAAAAACCTGTTCAGCCATTGGCCCTAGCCAATTTCTGACCATCATATCTATACCGGGAATTTGCTTAAGAGTTTTCGTTGCTTCCAGGTCTAGAGGATGGCGGAATGAGTCAGCTTTTAAACCAATTAGTGGGGTTTGAAGTAAAGACATAATTATGGCAATCAATAAAAAATATATTTCCCACAGCTAGTATAACGATTTCCGCAGGGTGGGCATTGCTAGTACCTTGAGATAATGTGCTTATTGTTTGACTTCTGCCTAATTAAACAGAAATGGTTTAACAAATTTAATCATCCGTTCTAGCTCAGGTTTATTGTGTATGAGAAGATGATGTCCCCATAATTGATTTTTGTTTTCAGCGCAATCTGTAGCAAGAGCTTCGCCAATAGCCTCCAAACTCTGTTTGATATCTCTTTGAAGACTTTCTGGATTAGATTGTACACCAAGCACGAATACTCTATTAATTAGATCCTCTGGGATGTGACTTTGTACATAACTGAATCTATCCTCACGTTCATCAAAATCAATAAGTAAAACCATCATTCTTTTTGGAAACTGTCGCATTGCTGCGGCATAATCGTTCGTTAATTGCTCCACAGCTTTTTTCCAACCGTTGGCAATTGGTCGAACTTGAATAGCACGTTGATTTAGGTTTAAATTCTGAATAAATCCATTGGCAATTTGGCGATTAGCATCATCTTCTGGCAATACAAAAATGTGCTGATCATACTTATTTATGCTCATAATTCTATATCGCCACCAATCAAGGCATTGATCAGATCACCCGTAAAAGGTATCTCACTAAGCAGTCTAATTAAGGTTGGTTCTAAGTGACTTTTTCTATCAATAACTAAAGTGTTTTCATTTGAAAATTTTCTGATTGCTTCAGGATTATGAGAAGTGACTAAAATTTGTCCACTATTCTTAAATGCTCGTCGTAGAGATGTAACAAAATGTCCTACTTCTGATATGGAAAGATAGTTATCAGGCTCATCCCAAAAGCAAAAAAGTGGTCCATAGAATTTATTAGCAGCTAAAACAACAGCGCAAAGAAAAAAGCATTTTTCTCCATCAGATAAATCTTGAAAGTTAACACTTAAATTCGCATTATTTTCTTCAAACCGAACAATCAAAGTTTTAAAATCTTTGCCAATAAGTTCGTTCTGAACATCTGTAATGTCGGGCATAATTTCTCGGAGATATTTGTCAAACTGTGTGTACGAGGCTGGGTAGCGACCAAGTAACCCAGAAAACCACTCTCCGAAGTTTGAAGCATCTCGTGTTGGTTCTAAAGTTTCGCCGTTGGAGTCTCCTGTCATTAAGCTGGGAATCGGAGCTAAAATAATCATACGAGCCAGCCAAGTTTTGAAAATACGAAGTGGATCAGTTTCAGATTGCTCTTGTATTACTGGCAGAGCTACCAAATGCCAATCAACCAAAAACTGAGCTTCTCGATTTTGTGAACTAGAATAAAGAGTAACTTGAGCTTCTTTTCTAGAGTAGATTGGTTCTCCCGAAACTAGCAATGCTTCTTCAGAAACTCGAAGTTCTTTAAATTTGTCTGGCAACTCTAAAGCCAAGATATGTTTATATAATTTATCTTTAAGTAAAACTTCTATTTCAAAGCGCATCGGAACATCAGACCTGCCACGAGTAAAATCTTTAGAATGAACAAGTTGCCCAACTCTATTTATACCTCTACCAACAGATTGAAGTACCTCTAATGCAGTTGCGATAGTTGATTTACCTGAACCGTTTTTTCCAATCAAGAGAATAGATGGCATCCCCTTTGTAGGCATCTCAAAATTTTCTAGGCATCTGAAGTTGTGTACATATAGTCTTTGAAGCATAAACAACTATTGTTGGTCTGGGTAAGAAAAAGAAATTGTTAATGATATTACACCCATTGTATAACTATATTAATTAACTTTCTGTAGTGGTTGTTGAGAGAGAAGAAATTTAGCATTTTAAAAAATCAATCAAAAAGTAAATAAATGGCGAAAATTACTAAAGTAAAATCCGCCATTAAATCACCAAACACAAAACACCCTAACCTTAGATAGATACTGGAGGCGAAGGATGATTGTTATTCGTACATAATTCTGCATCTGTTGATGCTTCATTTACACGGATAATTTTTGCACCTAGTTGCTGTAACTTCATATCCAGACGGTCATAGCCACGGTCTAAGTGTTTTAATCCTTGAATGGTAGTTTGTCCTTCTGCGGCTAGTCCAGCTATTACCAAGGCTGCGGATGCCCGTAAATCCGTACCTATGACTGGTGCGCCAGATAACATGGACACGCCACGCACAAAGGCTGTATTACCTTTAACGCGAATATCAGCACCCAAGCGGTTTAACTCGGAAGCATGACGCAGACGATTTTCAAACACAGATTCATTAATGATACTGTCACCTTCTGCTAAAGTCAGCAATGCCATAAATGGCGCTTGCATATCTGTGGGAAAACCCGGATGGGGTAAGGTATCAATATCTGTGGCTCTGAGTTTCTCGGCTGGTAAAACCCGCAAACAGTCTGATGCTTCTTCAATGATAGGTACGCCAATATCCCGCAACTTGGCAATGACGGGAATTAAATGGTCTGGTGCTACTGGAGACAGTAATAATTCTGAACGAGTAATTGCTCCAGCGAGTAAAAAAGTTCCTGTTTCAATCCGATCAGGAATAATGCTGTAGTCGGTAGAATGTAATTTTTCTACACCAACTATGGTAATTGTACTTGTACCTGCACCTTGAATTTTTGCTCCCATTGAGTTACAGAAGTTAGCTAAATCCACTACTTCTGGTTCTCTGGCTGCATTTTCAAGAATTGTTTCCCCATCCGCTAGGGTAGCTGCCATCATTAAGGTTTCGGTTGCACCAACGCTGGGAGTATCTAAGTAAATTTTCGCTCCCTGCAATCTATTATTGCTACCAGGAACATAGGCATTACAAATACCATGCTCAATTTGCACTTCTGCCCCCATTGCTTGCAGTCCCCTGACGTGCAAATCAACAGGTCTTGCACCAATGGCACAACCCCCCGGTAATGGCATTTGTGCTACTCCCAGTCTTGCCAAAATTGGACCGATCGCAAAAAAACTGGCTCGCAGTTGGGTGACAAGTTCATAGGGCGCTTTGGATGTGCTGATTTCCCTGGCATTGACATCTAAAATGTCATTTTCTCTGGTTAAGCGTAAACCTAAAGCTGATAAAACTTGCCCCATGCGTTCTACGTCCGCTAATAATGGGACGTTACGAATCCGACAATCGCCTGAACAAAGCAAAGTTCCAGCCATGATGACTAGTGCTGAATTTTTTGCCCCGCTAATTCTTACATGACCCCGCAGAGGATGCCCACCCCAAATTTGCAAGACTGAGGAGTCTGCTTCAGGTGACAACTTGGCATCTGGTAAGCTGCTAGAAGAATTAATAAGCCTACCTCCAACAAATAAATAATAATAAAGGTTTGAAGTTGGTTTGATTCTACAGTAAAGAGTTGGTTTGTCTACATTTTGTTTGGTTATTAGTCAGTGGTCAGTGGTCAGTGTGGTCAGTAGTCAGTTGTTCCCTGTTCCCTGTTCCCTGTTCCCTGTTCCCTGTTCCCTGTTCCCTGTTCCCTGTTCCCTGTTCCCTGTTCCCTGTTCCCTGTTCCCTGTTCCCTGTTATGTTGACAATCTCCAACATTTAAGCAATAATAGGAAACTGTTGATAAGATATAAATGCCAGCGGAACTGGCGGAATTGGCAGACGCGCTAGATTCAGGTTCTAGTGCCGCAAGGCTTCCGGGTTCAAGTCCCGGGTTCCGCATTACTAATCATAAAATTGGGTTTTAGATACACCTAAAATCCAAAATCTAAAATCTAAAATTGTGCTGACCAGTTTACAAAATTCCCTAGTTAAGCAAATTCGCAAGTTGCACTCTCCCAAGGAGAGGCACAAACAGCAGTTATTTTTATTGGAAGGGACACATTTATTAGAAGAAGCTTGTGCGGTTAATTATCCGTTAGAGGTGGTATGTTGCACTCCTCAATGGCAGGAAACACATCCCCAATTATGGGAGAAGGCTTATATTCAATGCGATCGCGCAGAAATTGTCAGTGAAGAAGTTTTAGCAGCAATAGCAACCACTGTACAACCAGATGGGGTGGTAGCAACAGCAAAACAAAGTGAACAGCAAACTCAAGTTCCTGATACTGGTTTAGTTTTGGCTGTGGAAACTCTTCAAGATCCTGGTAATTTGGGAACTATAATTCGCACTGCGGCTGCTGCTGGTGCATCGGGTTTATGGTTGAGTGATGATAGTGTGGACTTAGATAACCCCAAGGTTTTACGTGCATCTGCTGGACAGTGGTTTCGCTTAAATAAGGCAGTGAGTCAGGATTTGACAGCAACAGTTCAGCAATGTCAAAAAGCAGGAATGCAGGTAGTTGCTACTTTACCAACTGCAAGTTTAACTTATTGGCAGGTAGATTGGCGTAAACCTAGCTTAATTTTACTGGGAAATGAAGGTGCGGGTTTGTCAGATGATTTAGCAGCAATGGCTGATACCCAAGTCAAAATTCCCCTCAGTCCGGGAGTTGAATCCTTGAACGTGGCGATCACCGCAGCTTTAATGTTATATGAAGCCCAACGACAAAAGATTTACAGTAGCGGTCAATAATCAGCAGTCAGGAATTAGCAATAAAATCCTGTTGCTGTAAAGCTTTTGAACTCTCCGCAGTTTACTTCCTCAACTGTATGAGTCATTAATTTTCAGTTTTGCGGTTTTTTTCTTTCTGTGCCAAATATTGTTCAATATCAGCTACAGCATCTTCTAAAGCTGCTATATCAATAGCTTCTGTATTTTCACTTATTTTTTCGTTAGTAGTGTTACTGTTAGTCAGTTCCGTGATACTCTGATGATCAGAAAAATTAACCTGTAGGATATCTTCCAACTGGTTGAGAGATTGTTGAAACTCTTGAGATGCAGCGCATCGTTGACGTTGCTGAATATGTTCCATAATCTTGATTTGAGGATGATGGTTGAGTGGCTTAATCCTGAATAGTATCTGCGAATTCAGTCAAATTGAGCCATCTAAAATTATTATGATATCTATCTGCTGGCTCAGAGGAATTCAGTATCAATTTTACACATTAACAGGCTTAACTGCAAAGTCAGTGGTATTGCTGTAATATGATGTTCAACTAATTGATTAGTAGATTGATAAGTGATAACTACTAACTGAATGTTTGGTGAATGAAAATGAATAAATTAACTAAACAAGTATTAATTTGGCTGGGTACAGCTATCATTGTTCTGAGTTTGATGGGATGTGACCGCTTATTTCCAGCCACTGGTGATATTGTGGAACGAGTCAGTGATGGTGATACCTTGGTATTAAGGGGTGCGGATAATCAGAAATTTACAGTCCGGTTTGCTTGTGTGGATGCACCGGAAGTACCTCACTCTAAAAAAGAGAAAAATAGTACACGGGTTCGAGATGTGAATCAATTTAATTGGGGTGTGAAAGCACAAACAAGAGTAGAGGAACTAGTGAGAAAATCAGGCGATCGCGTCAAGTTAACTGTGGTAGATAGCGATCGCTATGGTAGAAAAGTTGCAGAAGTGCGATTAAAAGATGGAACTTTTATCCAACAAGTTTTATTACAGGAAGGACTAACTAAAGTCTATCGTTCTTATTTAAGCAAGTGTCCGAGTAAAGATTTACTGCAACAAGCTGAAGCAAAAGCGCAACAGCGAAAGATTGGCGTTTGGAGTGACAGGAAATTTGTTGATCCTTGGGAATATCGAAAGATGAGTAAGTGAAATACTGAAAAGTTTAAATCTTCACAATTTGTCTGAATTAGGATATCCAAGATTTCAGGATGTACAGGATTTGATTATTTGTCAGAATCAGGTGGTTATCGAGCGAAGTCGAGATAATGTCCAGGATTTAAGGATGTACAGGATTTGATTATTTGTCAGAATCAGGTGGTTATCGAGCGAAGTCGAGATAATGTCCAGGATTTAAGGATGTACAGGATGAGATACTTAGTAAATTAATTCGTAATTCGTAATTCGTAATTCGTAATTCGTAATTCGTAATTCGTAATTCGTAATTCGTAATTTTAACAATTATCTGATATAAATCATATAAAACATTTATAAAATATCCACCTGTTAAACAATACTCCCGCAAAAATCAGTAAAAAAATCCTGTCAATCCTCAAATCCTGGACATTATCTCGACTTCGCTCGATAACCACCTGATTCAGACAAGAAAATCATTAAACACCAATTGAAAAACTCCTCCCACAACAATCATCAAACAACATCCTGAAAATCCTGAAATCCTGGACATCATCTCGACTTCGCTCGATAACCACCTGATTCAGACAAGAAATCCTCAAAATCCTAATTCACACCCCTCTCAACTTCATCCATTTTTCTAACCTAGAAATGGCTTGAGAAGAAACCAATGTCAAACATAAATAAATCACAGCTACCATAGCGTAAATTTCAAAAGCGCGATAATTTTCTGCTACTATTAGCTGTCCTTTACGGAACAATTCTTCAAAACCGATTACTGCTACTAAACTCGTATCTTTCAATAAACTAATAAATTCATTACCCAATGGTGGAATCATCCGCTGGAAGGCTTGGGGAAAAATCACATAACGCATTGTTTGGAATGAATTTAAACCTAGTGAACGCGCTGCTTCTGATTGTCCAATTGCTATTGATTGAATTCCAGCCCGGACAATTTCGGCAATGTAAGCCGCGCTATTTAAACTCAAGGCAATTACTCCAGCTACAAGGCGATTTAATGAAAAGGTAAAACCCATTTCTTGAAAAATTGCTGGTAAACCAAAATAAATCATAAATATCTGCACTAGTAAGGGCGTGCCTCTGAAAAAGTCTACATAAGCCCTGGTTAATAACCTTACAGGTTTAATTGTAGAAAGATGCAAAATACCAATTAAAGAACCACCAATCAACCCAAATATGACTGATATTAATGCTAATTGCAATGTTACTAATACGCCAATTAATAAAGTTGGTAAAGCTTGCAAAAGTAAGCTGAGAGAATTTAATTTATCTGCCTTTGAATTTGCAAATGGTAGTTTATCTGGCAATATTGGCGGTGTGGATTTAAACCATTTTTGATAAATTAGTTGATAATTTCCATCTTTAAATACTGTTGCTAAACCTTGATTAATCAAAGATAAATAAGGCGATTTTTTAGCAGTAGCAATTCCATAAAATTCCTCTGTTAGCAGTTGTTGTATAACTTTTATGCCTTGTAGATTACCTGTATTTACAGCGTATAAAGTTACGGGTGCATCATTAATCACTGCATCCACATTGCCATTTTGTAATTCTTGCAATGCTAGAGGTGCAGAATCAAAACTGCTAACTTGCGCCCCAGTTACACTTTTAGCCTTTGCTGCACCAGTTGTACCAATTTGCACAGCAATTTTTTTATTTTGGAGACTGTCAAACCCAGTAATATCTTGGTTATCAGCGCGAATGGCGATCGCTAATCCTGCTTTAAAATAAGGACGGGAAAAAGCCACAGTTTTCGCTCTTTCTTCCGTAATTGTCATCGAACTAATTGCTGCATCTATAGTTTTAGCTTGCAGTGCGGGAATCATGCCATCAAAAGGTAAGCTTTGAAACTCTACTTGAAAATTAGCAGCAGCAGCAACCGCCCTCATTAAATCAATCGAAAAACCCTCTAACTCTCCACCTTTTCCCTGAAACTCAAAAGGAGGAAAAGTTGGTTCTGTGGCCACTGTTAAAGTTTTTCCACCACTAACATTTACACTACAACCAGCTAATAAGCAACAGCTTAACCCAACCACCAAACAGCTACATAACCAACGCCGAAAACTAAACTTGATCATTGAAGTTTCCTTTATCAATTGATAATTGATAATTGACAATTGATAATTGTTTCATTCAAGGTTTTAAACCTCGCCTTTCTAGGGGAAAAAAGCCAAAAATCCCCCTTTTTCAATCCTCTTCCCTCCAGGGAGAGGTAATTGTCAATTGTTCATTATTGAACTTTCTTCAGGAAAGCCTTGAATGATTTTATCTTGCTAAGTCCAGGTTCAAATGTCCCTCTTCGCGTTTAAGAATGGTTGGGGTAAGGTTAATAGCAGCACTTGAAAAAGTAAATGTCAGGAAATTTTGACATATACCCAGTTCTTTTAACTCAAATGTCATGAAACCATAACATAATGATCCCGAAATAGCTGATAAATACGTCAAACATTCAAAATACCGTCTTCAGACCCCTTGCTCACTAGGCATGAATACCTGTTAATATTTCTTTAACAAAAACACACCGTCGATCCCAAAGAAATGCTAATCATAGCAGGATGAGGAATCTCAAGGTTGTGAATTTTCATTTAAAAACAAACTAAAACACTTATAAACTGGGCAAAACCAGGAGTCAGTAATAAGAAATTAATCTGGGATCAAAAACATTTTATAACCCGGAGAAATAATTTAAAACTACTGGAGGCCAAATCAATGGCAAAAGAACGCCCACCGCTAGAGGAGATGACATTAAGGCAGCTTCGTAAAGTTGCAAGCGAATATGGCATTTCTCGCTATAGCCGAATGCGTAAATCTCAACTGTTGGCATCAATTCAAGAAGTTCAGCGCAGTAAAGTATCGCTTAGTCCATCTCGTTCACTGGAGGCACAGGAAACCGTGGAAGCAGCAAAGTTTGAATTAGGTCAGGAAGATCGTACTGGTGGTTCTTTCGCTGATGTTGATGAAGCATTGGCCGATTTACCAGGTGGTTATGGTGAAAGCCGCATTGTTTTATTACCACGTGATCCACAATGGGCTTACACATACTGGGATATTCCCAATGATCACAAAGAAGAACTGCGTCGTCAAGGTGGTCAGCAACTAGCACTGCGGATTTATGATGTTACTGATATCAACCTGGAACATCAAAGTCCTCACAGCATCCAAGAATATCCAGCGGATGAACTGGCAAGAGAATGGTATTTACCAATTCCAGTGAGCGATCGGGATTATGTTATTGATATAGGTTATCGTACCGTAGATGGTGGCTGGTTAGTATTAGCTCGTTCTGCTAGAGTCCACATTCCTCCTGTCTATCCTTCTGACTGGATAGAAGATGTCTTCATCACCGTAGACTTTGAAGAAGACTTGCGCGGTCAGACCAAGTATGAATTAGTTCCTCCTGCGAAGAAAGTTGCTGCGGTTGGTGCAGGTGGCAACCCCATTTACGACCAAATCTTTGGTTTAGCAGAATCTGCCGAAGCACAACGAGTTGCTGGTTCTCTGTTCGGTTCTATGCAGCACGTAGCTGGTTCAGTACGTCCAGAACAAGCTATCAGTTCCTACATCTTCCCATCTGGTGTGGGTATGTGGGCAGTTCCCACCGCATCCGGTATCAATATGTCCGGTGTAGGAATGTCTGGTGTTGGCTTCTCTGCTTCTGCTGTACCCGTGCGTCCTCGCAAATTCTGGTTAATTGCAGATGCTGAATTAATTGTCTACGGTGCAACTGAACCAGATGCAACTGTAACTATTGGTGGTCGTCCCATTAAACTCAATCCCGACGGTACATTCCGCTTCCAAATGTCCTTCCAAGATGGTTTAATTGACTACCCAATTTTGGCTGTTGCTGCTGATGGTGAACAAAGCCGTTCTATTCACATGAAGTTTGAACGTGAAACACCTTCTCGCAATACCAACACCAAGGATGAAGCTGTTCTGGAATGGCTCTCCTAAGTCTTGAAGTTTACATTACGCCATAACTGCATTTTTTAATATTCCCCGCTATAGTAATCCTGTAGCGGGTTTTGTATTTGTCAGAATCAGGATGTCCAGGATTGAAGGATTTACAGGATTGTAATTGTTTAATTTTTTGTTGGTATCAGAAGTTAAAGATAAGAAAAAATCTCACCCAATCTCCGTCAGGAGATCCCGAAGGGTAGACGCAAAGGCGCAAAGGAAAATCAGAAGTTTAAAAATTACATCCTGTACATCCTATAATCCTGGTTATCCTGATTCTGACAAAATAAACCATCCTGTACATCCTACCCATTACCAATTACCATATCTATGAAAAAATTATCTTTCTTATCTATTTTAATTAGTAGCGGTTTTTTATTATTAAGTTGTCAGGATATGGTAGCGAATTCAGCACCCAAACCATCTGCTAATTGTCCTGGCAATAATTCACAGTTTAGTATTGAATTCTTTAAGACTAATAATAAAGGTGAAAGATACACTAAAGGTATCAATCATGTAATTCTTTTTAATCCTAAATCTCCAGCTTTAGATTTTACGGTGAATGTAGGTTTAGCTCATAAAATATATGCTAAAGATGCTAGAGGTAATTTTAGAAGAGAATACATTCCTAAATATTTTAGTCAATTGATAGCTGATGAAAATTCCAAGTTAAATGGTAAATCTCCAATTGCAGCGATTAATGCTGATTATATAGATACGGTGAATAAACCCCAAGGTTTAAATATTTCTCGTGGAGTCGAGTATTCTGGTGCATTTAAAAATAAACGTTCTTCTTTTGGTATATCTGGAGGAAACCCAAGGGAACGTATAGCTACTATTGATACTGGCAGAAGAGGCGCAAGTTTTCTGAATTATAATTTGGTGGGTGGTAATGGCAGATTTTACCGTCAGGGTAATTTTAAAGATATCTGTAAAGCTTTAGGAGAATTTGCTTGTAAAGGTGCAACTAATCGTTCGATGGTAGCAGTTACGAGTAAGGGTTATGTGATTTTTTTAGTGAATGATGTGAAAGCTAATTCTAGTATTCAAACTTCTGCAATTAATAAAGAATTGTTACCGAGTCAGTTTGATGATGTGTTAGAAGGTATTGCCAGAAATAATTGTTTAGGCAGGATTCAAGAAGGGATGTTATTTGATGGCGGTATGTCTCCAGGTTTGTATTACAATAATAAGGTTTATGTAGAAAATTTTGGTCCAATTGGTTCGGTGTTTTTGATTTATAAGAAAAAAGGCTGAAAACCTTGATAGTGTATCTTAGTCTTAGTAGAGGTACAAGCAGTCATAATCAAACGCAGATGGACACAGATAAACGCAGATAATTTTGTGCTTCATTAGACAGGAAATGCTATAAGTTGATTTTTTTGAAATCTGGCAATTGTTCCCAGGCTTGATATGAATCAACCGCAAAGAACGCAAAGGACACAAAGTGAAGAGGGTTTAAGAGGGTTTTTAGTATTGCTGCGTTTATTGTTGCTTTCATTGGGATGCTCTCGGTTGATTTCTGCCGTTATGTACTAGTGAAGTTGTAAACATCAAAAATAATTTGCTATAATACTATATTGTTATAGTATGTGACCAACTATATCTATAGTTGAAAGCTAATTACTGATAGCTGAATACTGACAATAAAACTTTATTCTCCCCAGCAGAAATGAGAATTTTCTTTTCAGATGAAGCGATCGCACAATTAATTGCAGAAGATGTCCCATTTCTAGATTTAACTACCTATGGATTAAATATAGGTAAGGAGTTAGGAGAAATCGCATTTTCTACCCGTCACTCCACAACTATTTGTGCGACTGAAGAAGCAGCAAGGGTATTTGAAAAATGTGGTGCAAAAGTTGAATATTTAGTAGAAAGTGGTACTTGTTTACCCGAACAAAAATTAATTCTTAAAGCCAGTGGTTCAGCTGAAGCTTTACATATTGGTTGGAGAGTGGCGTTAAATTTAATGGAATACGCTTCTGGTATTGCTTCCCGTACCAAAGAATTAGTTGATGCTGCTAAAAATGTAAATCCTGATGTGGCAGTTGTCACCACTCGCAAATGTTTTCCTGGTACGAGAACTATTTCCATGAAAGCAATTTTAGCTGGTGGTGCTATTCCCCATCGTTTGGGACTCTCAGAAACAGTTTTGATTTTTAAACAACATCTACTATTTATAGATAGTATTGCGCAAATAATTGAGCGAATTAACCAACTCAGAAAACGGTTTCCAGAACAAAAAATTGCTATTGAAGTGGAAACAGAAGCCGATGCTTGGATGGTTGCTGAAGCTGGTGTTGATTTAATTCAATTTGATAAAATTCCTACTTTAGAACTTGGTAATCTTGTTACAGATTTAAAACAGAAATATCCAAGTTTAAAACTAGCAGCAGCAGGTGGGATTAATGGGGAAAATGTGAGGAATTATGCCAGCACAGGTGTAGATATTTTGGTGACAAGTTACCCCTATTTTGGGAAACCTGCTGATATTGGTGCAAAGATGACACGGAAAGAATAATTGTCAGAATCAGGATGTCCAGGATTTAAGGATTTACAGGATAAATGCCTTCACAATATTCTTAGCTATTAATATTTTGAGGATGAATGATAGTAATTTCTGGAACAGCGATAAAATCTTTTGGGTTTAAAGTTAAAATATGGCTGATATGATGAGTAAGCATCACGGCTAATAGGCGTATATCATGAGTGCGTTTACCGGAAATATTATATGTTGTTACTAAGTTCAACCAAGTAGAAAATACATCCGGTGTTTCTTCGAGTAAATCAAATTGATTGATGAGCATTTGTACAGCTTGTTTTGTTTGTTCTACTGTCCATCCTAAGCCATTGACATTTGCAGGACGAGTAGCAACAACCCAAAATTCAACGATCACTTGAGAAGTGATAAAACATTTACCACCTTCTAATAAAATTTCAGAAATAGCATTACTTATAAGGTTATATTCCGAAGATTGGGAATCTGTAAACCTGAGAATAACATTTGTATCAAGTAAATAGCTTGTCATATTCCTCGATCATCATAAATATTTTCCCGACGCAGTGCTTCATCTGGTAAAGTAATATCGCTTTTAGGAAATTGAGATAACCATTCCTGAAATTGCGCCACTTTTTCTGTTGATGTTAAATTTTGTTTATCTGCTGGTGATGGAATGATTTTTTTCTGAGAGAGTTTAGATAAAAACAGTTTTTGATCTTCGGGAGTTAATTTGGCAACAATTTCTACAAGTGAATCAACAAGTTGTACATTCATAACTATCTATGATATTTACTAGGTTATGATCCGCTATATCAATTATAGCCATAAAAGCGTCAGAATCAGGATGTCCAGGATTTAAGGATTTACAGGATTTTTTAAATCATTAACTTAAAAAAGAAGACTGTAAAACCTAACATTAATAATAAATGTGGTAGGTTGTGAAAGAGCGATCGCTTGGAAATCCTTAACAGTGGATAGGGACTAAATACCATTGCTGAAATGAGGGTGACACCTTGCAAAAATTGCGCTACATCCAAATTCCAGGAAAGTGTAGGTAAACCTGCACCACTGTAACCGAATGTATGTGCTAAAACCGGGAGAATTTGCCCAGCTTCCGTAATAGCCGCCGGAATATAATGGGTGAGATTGGCTGCTAATGTTAAAGGCAGATAGGCATAGATAACTGTGAGATAATTTGGTTGTTCTGAATCTAGGAAACGTGCGATCGCATGAGTCCCATAAGTTAACACCGCAGGAATACTCAGCAGAACACAAACAATGGGAATGCTAATTAGCAAATGGTCAGCATCTAAAGGCAAAAAACCAAATCCCAACCATCCCAAAATTCGATCAGCATGGTGCATAAATACACCACCCAACAACAGCAATAATAAAGCCACTTCTGCCCAAAATCCTTTGTGATTATCCAACAAATCTGAAGCCGGAAACCGCAAATTTAACTGTGCAGAACGATTAGGACAACCTTTCAAACAGGTCATACACAACATACAATCTCGGTTATCTTGTAATTGTGCCGGATGGGAATAAAGCGGACATCCTCCTGTTGCTTGTCCTTCTGTAGGTAAGGCTTCAGAAAAGGCGATCGCAGTTACTGCCGTCCCTTTATAACAGCCAAAGGTGTTGCACTGACTACCACACACTTGTTGAGTGGAACGCAATTCAATCATTGACAGTTTGGCAAACATCCCATTCATCCCACCAATGGGGCAAAGATACCGACACCATAACCGCCGTTCATAAATTAAACTGAAAATAACCGCGCCGGCTGTGATTGTTAACAGCAGCCAGGCTGACAAATAGGCATGGTTGGGTAAGTCCCAGAGTTTTTCCCACAGGTAAATAGCCACAAAGCCAGCAAACACAACCCAACCTCCCCAACGGTTCAACCATTGGGTATTCCAGGTGAGTTGCTGACGGGGAAATAGCCACAGAGAAATTTTTCGTATCCACTCACCAGTAATCATAAAGGGACAGACAGCACACCACAGCCGACCAAAAAAGGCAAAGAGGAACAAATAACCAGGCCACCACCACGCCCAAAACATATTCAGGGTGACACTGCTATCTCGTTGTTGATCACCAATAAAACCCAGCACTGTCACAGGAACAAAAACTGCCATCATTAACACCCAGATACCTTCTGGATACCAACGACTGAGCAAAATTTGCCGCAACCAGGGTACATGAGTTAATAAATCAAGACGAAAGGCGTTTTTGGTTGATTGTACAGACCACAAGACCTGTTCTGGGATGACAGAATGCCCTGATGGTGTCATCATCACCGCTCGGTGTAAAATCTCTGCTAGTTCGGCGATGTTTCCGGGGTAGTCGTAGCTGATTAAGCGCCGGAGGTCGGATTGATCTACTTTTAATAAGGGACGATTCTGTTCTCGACAAAACTGGGTTAAGAAGTACCCGGCAAAATCGGGAATATCGGCTTTGCGTTGGGGTAGGGTAAAAAGTTTGATGGTAATGGTGTTAATTTCTGGTAATTCCAGTTTGTTGGGTGATGCCAGAATCAAGCGCACAGTAGATTGTATCGGTTCAGCAGGTTCAGTTTTAGGATTGATTTTGCCCACAATACCGCGATTTGGCAGAATTAATCCAGTTTTCAGGTAGTGAACTAAACGGGAGCGATCGCCTGGACTCAACACCTGTACATTATCTAGTAGTAGAGTTCCCCGTTCCAACAGTTCTAAAATGCCCGGTTGCTGTCCTATCCTACCAAATAAGACATCTGTATTTAGCCGACCATCTTCTGCACGGAGTAGTTCACCACAATCTAGTTCCGCAAAGGGTTGAGATGCTAGTTCTGAACGAGTATGAATCAAACCTGCTACAAATGTTTTACCTGTTCCTGGCTGCCCTTGCAAGATTACAGGCTGCAAATTTGCGGCTGCCTGATTGACCTGTTCTATCAGTTTCTGTGCTGCTTTACTACTACCAATAATACCAGTTTGGCTGGCTACTGGCTGTATATAGGATTGTAAGGATTGAATCCGTACCTGTGACCAAGCAATACGAGTAGCATATTCATTTAAATCTTGAGCGAGTTGGGAATGAATCACCTGTTGAATCGAAGGGTGTGCAACAATTAGGTGTTGAAAAGCGGCTTTTGGCAAAAACCAAATTTCGCTTTTAGTTAGGGCAATCGCATTGGTTTGATATGTTCCTTCTACCTCATTAGCAATCAGCGTATAACCAAATAAATCACCTGGATGACGGTAACGAATCAGCAATTGACCGATGAGCGATCGCTTAAAAATCTCTACTGTTCCTGATTTCAGCAAGTACAATCCAATGGGGGTTTGTCCTTCTTGATATATCAGCGTTTGCGGTTCTACACTAAAGTAATGAAAGGATTGAGCGATTGCTTCCAGTGCATCTACTGGTAATTGCCCCCAAACCTGATGAATACTCAGCCAATTGTGAAAATTTTCAACAACTTTACTATCAGTCGTCATATTCTCATTCAACGGTAATGGTTGCATTGGCATTGCCGTTACAGGTTCAGTTTGAATAGTTGTTTGAGAATCCATCTCAGCATTCAGGTTTTGCTGAATTGAGGGATGAATGGATTTATTTAGATACACTTTGATACCTCAAATATTGAAGTAATAATTTTTTTTAATTTTTATGTTTTTTTATTATTGAAAACAGCCCAATTTTGTCGGGGAAAAGCCTGGAATATATTGATTTAATTGAGTATTTCGATTTTAACAAAAATCTGTGGTAGTGGTAGGATTTACGCAACAATTTAGAAAAATTTTATGCTTTTGCGGTAGCCTACAGCCAGATGAAAAGTTTTAATTCAAAGATGACGGGGTAATAATGTACATCTTCACACCGTCAGTATTAGTTGTAAATTTTTATTTCTATAACTCTAACATCACATCATGTCATCAGATATGATGATATGGTGAATTCATAACCTATATATCTCTTATCAATCAATGAGTAAAAAACTTAACGCCATAATTCCTGATGAAACATGGCAAGCATTAGAAGAAATTGCCAAAAAAGAACAAAGAACCAAAAGCCAAATGGCCGCCATTTTACTAGGGGAAGCACTAGCTAACCGTCAACAACAACAGCAGAAAAGATAATAAATGCAATCTTTGTAATATTAAACAATGGTAAAACTCTACTATAGAGGTATGATGGATGAAAATGGTCAGCCCAAAATCGGTCGCTCTGCCAGACTATTAGGAGTTAGAATAGGTATTGATATAAATGTTGAAGAAATGCCTTTAGGTTATCTGGATCAGCAAGGCTATTTATTACCAGAGTCAGAACGTGAATTTCGCGGAGAATTGGTTGCTGTTGCTATTAAAGATACAAAAGGAATGTCTGTTTCTCTATCAATTGAAAGTTTACCAGCAACTCGCAAACCAGCTAAATTTGGTGGAATTGGCAAAGATCCTTTATGGGAAATTGATGACATTAATATTAATGGAGATTTACAAGCTATTCAGGATAGTCCAACTCACGTTAGTATTTTACCAAGAGTTACAATGTTATTAGAAAAATACGAATTAGCCTTAGCAAATACCCAAAAATATTGGCAAAGAGTTGATTAAAATTATAACTATAGGAGTCTATAAATATGGCTTGGATATTTGGTTTATCAGCAGAATGTGGTGATAAAACGAGTGCTGAGGTTTTAGCTCTTCATTTTGAAACGCAGTGGACAGGGATAAGGTATATAATAAATACTAAATGTCAACTTAGCGTAGACACTTTTCAAGATATAGAAAATAACTGGTGGTGTCGGGTTTGCTCAGATAATATTAGTTGCGTGGGGATAGATAATCCTGACAATGCTAATCTAATGACAGAATTAGGTTTTTCGCTCTACAGTGATCTAAGTTCTTTTAGTAAGTTCCCCCATATTAAATTTCGCTATGCTTTAGTTGGTGTAGAAGTTGATGAATTTAGAACCTATAGTGAACTTATAGAAGACTTACCTAATTTATCTATTCCCGGATTAGTTTTATCTACAGAACTAATACAGGGATTAGAAACATTATCAGGTTTCCAAGAATTTAGTTCTGGTTATATTTGGCAACCCTATAAAGGAGAAGTTTATCATACATCAATGGCTCTCCAGACTTAAAACCATGAAAATAGCTACCCTATTTAAATGGGTAGAACTAAAACAAGATGTTCCTAACACCCTTGTCAAAGCTGGTAATAGGGGGGTTGTTTTGGATCATCTCATATTTAGATATCTATGCTTAACTAATTAGCAGGAAGAAGATAAATTACTTGAGATTCTTCTACAGGTTTTTTACTTACTTCTGAATATGTTAATTTTTGCCATTCAACAAAACTCACACCTAATTTCATCATTGATTCTATTTCTATGCGATAACCTTTAATCCGTTGATGGGTTTCTACAAAAATTTCCATTTTTTCCATTACTTTAGGTAATTCTAAAAATGTCCCTGGATAACCTTTGAATTGAATATGTTTCCAAACAGCTTTAGGTAAAGAATCTTTCCACTCATCTGGTTTATAGGCAATTTTGAATAAATTTTTACGTTGCTGCTGATAAACAGTATTTTCATCCATTTCTGGATTTAACCAACGAAAAATATGAGTCAGTCTTGTTAAATCTATATCTTCCTTTAGTTCAGGATATAAATAGGCTGCGGTGTTAGAACCGGCTTTCCGCACTTCAAAATGTCATACGTTTATACTTCAATTATTTTTACAAAAAATGTTGACATACTTCAGTATTTAAACGTATAAACTACAGACCTTTGGCGATAGCGAAGCGCTGCTGCAAGCAGTTCGCTATTCAACGACCATTAACCCCAATTTTTGTAGTCTTTGTATATTACAAACCGAAGTGCGGAATGTGGGATGTAATTTCTGTACCTATTTCTTGGGTTCAATGTCTCTCTGAAAACTGGGGAAATTCCAAAATCGGCTAGAAAACCTCAATACACCTTAGCCCTAAAACTCCGTGCTACCATCTTCGCCGAATTATGATATGACACCTTAGAAGATTGATGAGTATTGTGATTCTGCACCAACACCACAGCCGCAACTGCTAACAGAAAATAACCAAAGGTTTTTTGCAGTTTTTGCGCTGGCACATATTGAGCAAAATACGCACCGGGAACTGTTCCCAAACTAGCAGCAATAATAAAAGAAAACATCAAATTCCAATCCAGGGAAACGTTTCCCAGATAACCCAAAAAGCCTGTAACGGAATTAAAGATAATGATAAGTAAAGATGTGCCGATCGCCTTTTTCATCGGTACTTTTCCTAACAATACCAAAGCCGGAACGATCGCAAACCCACCACCCACACCAACTAACCCCGTTAACACCCCCACACCCAAACCTTCTGTCATTAACCACAACCAACAATACTTACAAACTGGTTGGGGATAAAGTGCCAAATCTTCCTCTGTCATCACAGACTGAGAACTACGACGAATCATAAATACTGCCGCCAAAAACATTGTCACGGCAAACAGCATCATTTGCACAGAGTCGGTAACAATTGGCAGGGTAGCAATTTTAGCCCCTAGAAATGCCCCGATCATCGTTGTCGAACCGAAGATCAAAGCAGTCTTGAAGCGGACATTTTTAGCTCGCCAGTGGGGTATCAAGCCCAGTATACTCACAGTACCGACAATTACCAGAGTCATAGCGATCGCAGATTTTGGCGGTACACCCATCACATAAACCAAAATCGGCAACGCTAACACTGAACCACCACCACCAATTAAACCCAAGCTTAACCCAATACAGGCAGCCAGTAAATGACCAATCACCCACGTCATACACCGCTCCGTTGATTATAAGGTAGCTTTGCCAACAGCCTTGCCAACATACAAGTATCGGTAATACCTGCAAACATTAAACCTGCACCCACAAAACCACTGAGAATCAAAAACCAGGGAGAAACAAAAGCACCCAGTACCGTCCCTGTAAACACCAAAGAACCAGCGACAATTTGCACCTGACGCATTAAACTAATTGGTGCATTGTGGTTAATTTTTGTTAGATAACCTGCTGCTTTCCATGCACCCAACCCCGAATCTAAATGAGTGACACTATTAAAACCCGCATCAAATAACTTTTGAGCAGCCATTTTCGAGCGATTCCCAGAACGACAGTAAAGAACCACAGTTGTACTTTCATCTTGAGGAACTTTACGCGGATCAAACTGAGAAAGAGAAACCAATCTTGCACCAGGAATATGTTCCCCTGCATACTCACCAGGTTCTCGCACATCAATCAGCGTCACAGTTTCTTCCTCAAGTAACTGCTTAAGAGTTTGAGCATCAATAGTTTGCAAAGTCTTCAACCCGGAAGTAGTCATAAAATCCTCTCCTCAATTCTCTTGTTTCTCTCTTTCTCTCTTTCTCTGTGTCTCTGCGTGAGCCAAAATCTTAAGCAGCAACATCACCACAACGCTGATTAGCCGGTACAGCTTCCATAATCTTTTTCGGATTAGGCAAATTAAGATTCGCCATTAAAGTAATAAACTCATCACGGGTGCGTCCTACCAACCGGGAATTAAACTGCTTTTCTTCCCCAATAGTAGAAACAGTCAAACCTTTATAGTCGTGACCAGGATAAACTAAAGTTTCATCAGGTAAAGTAAACAGCTTTTGCGTAATATCATCGTACATTGCACCTGCATTCCCGCTTTGGAAATCGGTTCTACCACAACCACGAATCAACAACGCATCTCCTGTGAATAGATGCGTACCATTGACCAGATAAGCATTATGGCTGTCAGTATGACCGTGAGTTTGAATGGTCTCTACTCTCACACTGCCTAATTCCAATACTTCCCCATCCTTAATAAACCTGTCTGCACAAGCAGCATGGGCGTTTTCTGGGACAACCCCTAAACAACCTGTGGTTTCCCGGAGTTTACCCGTTCCAGTGATATGGTCAGCGTGGATATGGGTTTCTAAACAGTATTTCAGCGTTAGTCCCAGTTCTTGAAGTAAAGTGCGATCGCGTTCCACCTGTTCCAAAACCGGATCAACTAAAATCGCTTCTTTCGTCACCCTGTCAGCAATTAAATAAGTATATGTACTTGTTTCTGGGTCGAACAGTTGGCGAAATAACATAATGCCTGACTCCCGATAGATTTTATTTTCATCTTTTATCTATAATATAACTATATAGTAATAAAATGTCTAGTGGAGAGACAAAACAAATGTCCGAAAAAATAATCTGCCCAGGAAATCACAAAAATTTCCCCAAATATAGGACTCATATTTGATTTTTGAAAAAAACTCCGTATACCTAAATTCTCTGAAACCCTTTTGCCTTTTGCCTTTTGCCTCTTGCCTGCCTACATAGATAATTTCAGATATCAAACCAGATTCCTATATTACTACTGGGAGTGTTGATATTGTGGATATTTCTGCTATTAGGAATATTTACAGCTACTAATGCTGGGGCAACAATTCAACAACTAGAAGAAGCACCAGGACAGGTAGTTTACCAGTCCCGACAATCTTTAAAAGAGCAGCACGGAAAAACCTGGCAGTTCTTGGCAGGGCAAGCCTTTCAGGCAATGGATGCGCTCAAAAACCCATGAGCGATCGCTAAAATTAATTCTCTTCTTTTCTACAGTCATGCAAGTGAAAGTCAAGCCCAGCCTAGATTACACACCGTTTATCACCCTGGCTAGAAAAATAATTTAAAAATGATATGAAAATCTACTTGACAAACTATATAACCATATAGTTAAATAAAAAGACATAAGGTTAACTTGCCTTGAACAACGATTAACCTCGGAATTAAAAATTATGACTATTTCTTTGCAACAAAGCCAAAGTAACAATCTTTGGGATAAATTTTGTAATTGGATTACCAGCACTAACAACCGGATGTACATAGGTTGGTTTGGTGTACTGATGATTCCTACACTTTTAACAGCAACCATTTGTTTCGTCATTGCTTTTATTGCCGCACCACCTGTAGATATAGATGGTATTCGAGAACCTGTGAGCGGTTCTTTACTCTACGGGAATAACATTATTACTGCTGCGGTTGTTCCTACTTCCAATGCTATTGGTTTGCACTTTTATCCTATTTGGGAAGCCGCTACTTTAGATGAGTGGTTATATAATGGTGGTCCTTACCAATTAATTATTTTCCACTTCCTGATTGGTATTTTCTGCTACATGGGTCGTCAGTGGGAATTATCTTACCGCTTAGGGATGCGTCCTTGGATTGCGATCGCCTACAGCGCACCTGTTTCTGCTGCCACGGCGGTAATATTAGTCTACTCCATAGGTCAAGGTTCTTTCTCTGACGGTTTGCCTTTAGGGATTAGCGGTACTTTTAACTTCATGTTTGTACTGCAAGCAGAACACAACGTTCTCATGCACCCATTCCATATGTTAGGAGTAATTGGTATCTTTGGTGGTGCTTTATTCTCTGCTATGCACGGTTCTTTAGTTACCTCCTCTTTAGTGCGAGAAACCACTGAAACTGAATCCCAAAACCAAGGTTACAAATTCGGACAAGAAGAAGAAACCTATAATATTGTTGCGGCTCACGGTTATTTCGGCAGATTGATTTTCCAATACGCATCTTTTAACAATAGTCGTGCTTTACACTTCTTATTAGGTGCTTGGCCAGTAATTGGTATCTGGTGTGCAGCCTTGGGTGTATCCTCTTTTGCCTTTAACCTCAATGGTTTTAACTTTCACCATTCTATTCTTGATGCTCAAGGTGCTGTAGTTAATACTTGGGCTGATGTTTTAAACCGCGCTAACTTGGGAATTGAAACAATGCACGAACGCAACGTTCACAACTTCCCCTTAGATTTAGCCGCTGGGGATATTCAACCTGTAGCTTTAGTTGCTCCTGCTATTCACGGTTAATTGACTTTCAATTCAGTTCGTTCTCATGCCCTCAAAAACAGTGTAGGCAACCCAAGTTAAAAATGCTTTGGGTTGCTTTTTTGTCAATCAAATATTATCTCATGTCCTAACCCCTCTCCAAACCTCTCCCCTTGTAGGGGAGAGGCATTGAAAACCCCATTCCCCGGTAGGGTAGGGGGGTAGGGGGG